>JANMQE010000277.1:0-19952 GCA_031370195.1 Phyllobacteriaceae bacterium | reverse complement strand
TACATCGATGCCAAGGGCAAGCCGGGCGTCATCATTTTCACGGACTCGACTTACGCCATCGCCATCGCCAAGGCCGACCGGATGAAGAAGGAAATCGAGGATCTCGGCGGCACCGTGCTTGAATATGTCGATACGCCGATTGCGGAAACCTCGCAGCGCATGCCGCAGCTTACCACTTCGCTGTTGCAGAAATACGGTGATGCCTGGACGCATTCACTGGCCATCAACGATCTCTACTACGACTTCATGGGCCCCTCGCTTGCCGCAGCAGGCAAGAAGGGTACCGATGCGCCGATCAATGTTGCTGCCGGTGACGGTTCGGAATCCGCTTACCAGCGCATTCGCAAGGGCGAGTTCCAGAAGGTCACAGTTGCAGAGCCGTTGAACCTTCAGGGTTGGCAATTGGTTGACGAACTCAACCGCGGCATGGCCGGCGAAAAATGGTCCGGCTATCTCTCGCCGCTCCATGTTGTGACAGCAGCCAATGTCGAGTTCGATGGCGGCCCGAACAACGGTTTCGACCCGGGCAATGGCTACCGCGACGAATACAAAAAAATCTGGGGCAAATGAGAATTTGCCTTGGCGGCCAGCTAGCGGCGTCTTGCTGTGCGCCGGTGCTGACGCACGAATAGTACGCTCCGCTCCGGTGCTCACAAGTCACCACTATCTGACTCGCCAAACCAAATTCTCGCATCGAGCCTGAACGATCAAGGCAAACTCCGTCGGCATTCGTGCCGCGGGGTTACCAAACTATTGCCGAAAGTCTCACCATGATCATTCGCTATGCCCTGTTTGAAGGTACAATTCACGAGGGGCGCGAGGCGGAGTTCCGTGCGTTTGTGAAGGAACGTCTTGTGCCTTTGTGGACACAGTTTCCGGGCGCAGAGGAAGTGCGCGTGCTTGATGGTCTGGACCGCGACGACGGCGCGCCGGTCTATGCCATGGCGCTTGCGATCCGCTATCCGGGCATGAGCGCCGTGGAAAAAGCGCTACAATCAGATGTCCGTTTTCAGAGCCGGGAGGTGACTGGAGAGTTGCTGAAACTGTTCACCGGCAAGGTCCATCACCATCTTTTTTCAGCGAACGAGTATGCGCCGACCTGAAAAAAGATACCCCTTGAATGGGGGCGTTACAGCGCTCGAATATCGCGCAAAACCAGTTCCAATTTTGATCGAAATCGCAATCTGTCTGCCGCAGCTTAACGCGCGATGCGCACCAGCACCAATTTCTTCTCATCGCCCTTGGAATAGTTGATTCCGTCAACCGTACCGATGTCATACAGCATCATTCCCGTTGGCAAGAGCGATTGAAGACTGTTGCGCGCGTCCACCGGCAAGACGGCGACGTTGCACTTCGGTGACGCTGCCAGATGTGCGGCTGCGCCGTTGACTTCAGTCAACTTTGTCGCAGTGCCTGCAAGGAACACCAGACTGGGCTCATGATAGTCAACAGACGCCAACTGTGACCCCGGACATGGTTTGGCAGCGTCAAAGGCCGAGATGATTTGCGGGCTGATCCACAGCGGCGTCATTGCGGGCAGCACTGACACTGTGAAGACGCCCATGAAAGCAACGGCTGCGCCAGATGCACCACAAATCCGGACGAATGGCGTCAAAGACAGTCGATCCGGCATGCGAAGACCGGATGCAAGCCATCCGGCGATCAGCGCAAGCATTGCCGCCAGAATGCCGGTGACAGAAATCGACCCCGTAAACCAGGGCACACCGGTGGCCGCAGCTGCCGCAAAAGCCAGCGTCATCACCGCAAGGCCTGCCGAAGTCAAACGGCTGAGCCAGAGCTGCCATGACTTCAGTGCCGCGTCCTTGCCGTCGTCCGTAAACAGCGCCCATGCGCCAAGCAGAAGCAGGGCCGGATAGGCAGGCAGTGGATAGTGCGGCAGCTTGGTCGGCGTGAACTCGAGGATCAGCCAGAACGGCACATACCAAGCCAACAGAAACAGCAGTTTCGGCTCGCGGAAACGGTTGAGCGCCTTTAGGCCGCCATTGATGGCAACCAGCGCAAAGGGCCACATGTAGAGTGAGTACGTCAGCACATAATAGCCGGGCGGCGCGCCGTGCGATTCGGCGCCGGACGCGACCTTGCCGAGCATGTCCTTGCCGATGGACTCCGACCAGAAAGCCCCGCCGGAAATCACCGAAATTGCGATGAACCATGGCAGGACCAGAAACGCCAGAACCGCAAGCCCGCGCAATGGTTTGAGGGCACGCATCCATGAGCGCTCGCGGTCAAACAGCGCAATGCCGGCAAGCGTAAGCGCGGCGACCAGCGGCGTGAGCGGGCCTTTGACAAGAATGCCCGCACCGTTGGCGAGCCAGAACGCCCACCACCAGAACCGGCCGGTTGGCTTGGCCGATTTGCTGTTGATATAAAACCTTGCCAAAGCGGCCTGCGAGATCAGCGTTGCGGCCAGAAGCGTCGCATCAGTCTTTGCCAACCGTGCCTCAAAGCCGAGGCCGAAAATGCCGGCCAACATCAATCCGGCAGCAAGTCCGGCGACAGGACCGAACAGGAATGCGCCAAGCGAAGCTATCGTCAAAACAGCGGCAATTCCGGCAGCAACCGAGACCATCCGGTAGGCCCAAATCTCCGCCTCTGCACCTTTTCCGGTAAGCTTCACAGCCGCCGCCTGGAGCCAATAGATGCCTGCGGGCTTCTTGTAGCGGTGCACATCCTGAAAGCGGATATCGATGTAGTCGCCACTTTCCATCATTTGCTTTGTCGCCTGCACGAAGCGGGCCTCATCGCGGTCAATTGGCGGCAGGGCGGCGATGCCCGGCAGGAACGCGAACAGGCAGAAAACAATGAGCAGCAGACTATGCCGTGTGGAGACGGACAGCGATCGCAACACGTCAGCCAAGGGTCAATCCCTTTTCCCGCCATAGATCAGCATCAGATTGCGTGCATAAATGAACAGCCCCAATGACTGGCCGGCAATGAACACCGGATCCTTGCGCTGGATGGCATATATCAGAAGCAGCACGCCGCCGCCGATGGAGAAAAACCAGAACGCAATCGGCATCACTGATTTTCCGGCCTTTTCCGAAGCCAGCCACTGCACGACAAAGCGCATGGTGAACATTGCCTGCGCCAGAAAGCCGAGCGCAATCCATCCGTTGAACTGTTCGATGAACACAAGGTGCAGCCATGCGCCGAGCTCTGCAAACATGGCCTTATCCCTTCACTTCGGTAACAGTTGGCACCACTTTGCGGCGGCGGATCAGCCACCACACTCCGTAAAGGTCGAGCACACCGCGCAAGCCCCGGTCAAGAATACCGTAGTTGGACTTGCCGTGCACGCGGCTTCGGTCAGTGACGTCGAGATGGATCACATTCATTCCCTCACGCTTGGCAAGCGCTGGAATGTACCGGTGCCAGCCGTCAAAGAACGGAAATGAGAGGAACAGGTCCGTGTGCACTGCCTTCAGCCCGCACCCCGAATCGCGCGTGTCGTCTTTAAGGATTTTCTGGCGGAGGCCATTGGCAAAGCGCGAGGAATATTGCTTGAGCTTGGTGTCGGTCCGCTTCAGCCGCTGGCCTGCCGCAACACCGGCGGAAGGGCCGGCAGCAACAAGCGCGTCGGCAAGTCTCGGCAGATACGCCGGATCATTCTGACCGTCGCCATCCATGGTGCAGATGATATCGCCTGATGCTGCAAACACGCCGGAGCGCACGGCCGCGCTCTGCCCGGCGCTCTTGTCATGGCGGATATGGCGAAGGTGTGGATTGGCCTTCATCCGGGCATTCAAGACTTCGCCGGTGCGGTCGCTCGAACCATCATTGACCACGATCACCTCATGATCGCGTCCCGCAAATGCCGCGTCCACTTCATCCAAGAGAAAGCTAAGATTTTCCGCTTCGTTTTTGCACGGAATGACCACGGAGATTTTCATGAACGGCCTGTTTTGAGTTCGGCTTGGCGTGTTGCGGCGCTAGCTATCATCCTTTGATTGGCGTCGCAACAAACCCTCCGGCGGCGTGTGCCGGTCAAACAAGGCGCAAATGCGAAAGCTGAGGACACGCGGCGGCGAGGGCGATCAGGCCTTGGCGGCAAGATAATCGGCGAGCCTGGCTTCATCGGCCTTTGCCAGTCCAAGCCCGGCCTTGGTGCGCCGCCACAAGATATCATCTGTGGTTCTCGCCCACTCATTTTGCACGAGATAGTCAACTTCAACGCCGGTCAGGTCCGGGCCGAACACCGGCCCGAGGTCGCCGAGGGTTTTCGCCGTGCCGAGAAAATTGATCGCCCGCGTGCCATACAGCCGCACCAGACGTGTGGCCCGCCGCGCGTCAAGGAACGGAAAGTCACGCCGCACCTTGGCGACAAGCGCGTTGAAACCTTGCGCCGGAAAGTCTCCGCCGGGCAGCACCGCATCACGCGTCCATGTGCCGTTCTTTTTGCCGAGCACCTCTTCGATCTTTTCCAGCACATGTTCGGAAAGCCGACGGTAGGTGGTGATCTTGCCGCCGAATATGTTCAAGAGCGCGCCTTCGCTGGCGTTGCCCTCAACCTTCAGCACATAATCGCGCGTTGCCTCCTGCGCTTTCGACGCGCCGTCATCAAACAGCGGACGCACGCCCGAATAGGTCCACACAACCTCTGACGGCAACACCGGTTTGGCGAAATACTCGGATGCCGCGCTGCACAGATAATCAATTTCGGCCTTCGAGATTTCAACATTGGCCGGATCACCCGGATAGTCCTGGTCGGTCGTGCCGATCAGCGTGTAATCGCGCTCATAGGGGATCGCGAAAATAATGCGGTTGTCGGAATTCTGGAAAATGTAACAGCGGTCATGCTCGAAGATTTTCGGCACAATGATGTGACTGCCCTGAACCAGCCGGACATTGTGGGCATTGTTCTTGCCAAGCGCCTGCCCGATCACCTGATCGACCCAGGGACCGGCGGCATTGACCAGCATCCGAGCCTTGACGGTCTCCTTCTGTCCGGCGCTTTCTATGGTCACCGTCCACATGCCGTCGCTGCGCCGTGCATTGACAACCTTCGTGCGCGTGCGGACGATTGCACCACGGGCAGCGGCATCCATGGCGTTGAGAACCACCATGCGGGCATCGTCCACCCAGCAGTCAGAATATTCAAACCCTTTTGAAAACAATGGTTTCAGGGGTGTGCCCGAGGCATCGGTGCGCATGTCAATTGTTTTGGTAGCCGGCAAAAGTTTTCGGCCGCCAAGATGGTCATACATGAAAAGACCAAGCCGAAGCAGCCATGCCGGGCGCAAACCCTTGTGGTGCGGAAGCACAAACCTCAGCGGCCAGATAATGTGCGGCGCATTGGCCCACAGCACTTCGCGTTCCATCAATGATTCGCGCACCAGCCGGAATTCGTAATGTTCGAGATAGCGAAGACCGCCATGGATGAGCTTGGTTGCCGCGCGAGAGGTGCCTGACGCCAGATCGTTCATTTCCGCCAGAAACACCGAGTAACCGCGTCCCTGAGCATCGCGGGCGATGCCACAGCCGTTGATGCCGCCACCGATGACAAAGAGGTCATGCACTGTGTCGCTCATGCAGCGCGCACCCCTGCAATTTGATCGGCAATAATCAGCTCGACGCCGCTGTTGCGGCAAATGCCCACGATTTCTTTAGACGGCTCCATATCCGTCACGAACACGTCGATCATTGACAAGTCGGCAATGCGCACCGGGGCTGAGCGCTCGAATTTGAGATTGTCGGCAACAAGTATGGTCTTGCGGGCATGGGCGATGATTGCCTGACTGACCTTCACTTCGCGGAAATCATAGTCAAGAATGGTGCCATCCCGGTCAATCGCCGATGCGCCGATGACGGCAAAATCCACCTTGAACTGCTTGACAAAATCGACCGTCGCCTCGCCCATGATGCCGCCATCCGAATGGCGAACGACGCCGCCGGCAATCACCACTTCGGCAGACGGCGCGTCACGCAGGATGCTGGCGACATTGATGTTGTTGGTGATCACCATCAGGCCCTGATGGCGGCGCAACGCCAGCGCCACCTGCTCGGTTGTTGTCCCGATGTTGAGAATGACGGAGGAATTATCAGGAATAAGCCGCGCTGCCGCGTGACCGATGATCTGCTTGCTGTCTGCCGCCAGCATTCGGCGGGCGTCATACGCAAAGTTTGTCACGCCCGATTGATAGACCGCCCCGCCGTGCACACGGTGCAGCAGCTGCCGGTCGCACAGGTCGTTCAAATCCTTGCGGATCGTCTGCGGCGTCACATCAAAATGCCCGGACAATGATTCCACATCCACACGCCCGCGCTGGCGCGCCAGTTCGAGAATGTCTGTCAAGCGGGGATGCAATGGTTCCAAGGCCATAATCCGTCATTATTTTCGTTTTTTTTCATATTTGTCACAAAAAACGAATATGGCAAGCAAAAACGAATATATTGCACTGCACAACGCGCGAAAATATTCACTTGACGTTCTTTCGGTTTCGTTTCAAGCTTCAAATGTCCGGTAATTCCGGATGGCATCGGGAGAATGCTTGAAACCAGTCTGGCGAGATACGCAACGGAGGAGAACCCCTATGAGAAGGCACCTTTTGGTGTCAGCTGCAGCCATTGCGCTGTTTGCTGCTACCGGATCAGCGTGGGCCGATGAGGCCGCAGCTCAAAAGTGGATTGACAGCGAATTCCAGCCTTCGACACTGTCGAAGGAAGACCAGCTGAAAGAAATGCAGTGGTTCATCAAGGCCGCTGAACCGTTCAAGGGCATGGAAATCAATGCCCTTTCGGAAGGCATTCCGACACACACCTATGAATCTACAGTCTTGGCCAAGGCATTTGAAGAAATCACCGGCATCAAGGTGAACCACCAAATTCTTGGCGAAGGTGAAGTTGTTCAGGCTGTGCAGACGCAGATGCAGACCAACCGTAATCTCTATGACATTTACGTCAACGACTCTGACTTGATTGGCACGCACTCGCGCCTTCAGCTTGCGGTCAATCTGTCTGACTACATGGCCGGCGATGGCAAAGACGTGACCAACCCAGGTCTCGATCTTGCAGACTTCATGGGCATCAGCTTTACCACTGGTCCAGATGGCAAAGTCTATCAGCTGCCCGATCAACAGTTCGCCAACCTTTATTGGTTCCGCAAGGACTGGTTCGACAGGCCTGAACTCAAGGAAAAGTTCAAGGCGCGTTTCGGTTATGAACTTGGCGTTCCTGTCAACTGGTCGGCCTACGAAGACATCGCTCAATTCTTCAAGGAAGACGTCAAAGAAATTGACGGCGTTCCGATCTATGGTCACATGGATTACGGCAAACGCGCACCAGATTTGGGTTGGCGCATGACGGATGCTTGGCTTTCCATGGCCGGCACTGGTTCTGCGGGCGAACCAAACGGCGTTCCTATTGACGAATGGGGCATTCGCATGGAGAAGGGTTCTTGCAACCCATCGGGATCATCAGTGTCCCGCGGCGGCGAAGCCAATGGTCCGGCGTCTGTCTATGCCATTGCCAAATGGGACGAATGGCTGCGTAAATACGCTCCTCCGGGCGCAGCCGACTATGACTTTTACCAGTCATTGCCGGCACTAAGCCAAGGCAATGTGGCCCAGCAGATTTTCTGGTACACAGCCTTTACGGCATCGATGGTAGCGCCAAAGTCCGAAGGCAACAACACGGTTGACGACAGTGGTACACCGCTTTGGCGCATGGCTCCATCACCGCATGGCCCGTACTGGAAAGAAGGTCAGAAGGTTGGCTATCAGGACGTTGGTTCATGGACCATACTGAAATCCACACCGGCTGACCGCGCAAAAGCTGCATGGCTCTATGCGCAGTTTGCAGTGTCGAAGACTGTGGACGTGAAGAAAAGCCAGGTTGGCTTGACCTTCATCCGCAACTCCACCGTACAGCATGAAAGCTTCACCGAACGTGCGCCGAAACTCGGCGGTTTGGTCGAGTTCTACCGCTCGCCGGATCGTGTGCGTTGGTCGCCAACAGGCGTCAACGTGCCGGATTATCCAAAGCTGGCACAAATCTGGTGGCAGCAGATTGGTGACGTGAACTCCGGTGCGTTTACACCGCAGCAAGCCATGGATCGTCTGGCCGAGGAAATGGACATTACCATGTCCCGCATGCAGGCCGCTGACGAAGCCAACAAGACCTATGGTGGCTGTGGTCCGCGCCTGAATGAGCCAAAGGATGCCGCCGAATGGCTTGGCAAGCCGGATGGCCCGAAAGCCAAGCTCGAAAACGAAAAAGAGCAGGGCGTCACCATCGCGTATGACGAGCTGATTAAGCAGTGGTCTGAAGCCAAATAAGCAGGAACTCCCCTTGCTTGAAACGACCCCGGGACGGGCGCATTCTGTCCCGGGGCTGTTTTGTCTGCAATGGTATCCAACTTATCAAATCGGGGCTGTAGCTTCTCATGACGCTGGAATTGAAACATGTTGCCAAACGGGTCGGTGCAGACACGCACATTTACCCGACCGATCTCAGGTTTGAGCGTGGCTCGTTCAATGTTCTGCTGGGCACGACGCTGGCTGGCAAGACGACCATGATGCAGCTGATGGCCGGCATTCAAAAGCCGACCAGCGGTGAAATCTGGTTTGACGGCAAGGATGTCACGCGCACACCTGTGCAAAAGCGCAATGTCTCGGTGGTCTACCAGCAATTCATCAATTACCCGAATTTCACGGTTTACGAAAACATCGCCTCGCCGCTGCGCGTCGCCAGATTGCCCGACGGCGAAATCAAGGCGCGTGTTGGCAAGTTCGCCGATCTTTTGCGCCTGACGCCGATGCTGGGGCGCAAGCCGTCCGAACTCTCCGGCGGCCAGCAGCAGCGCACCGCCATGGCGCGCGCGCTGGTCAAGGACGCTGATCTGGTGCTGCTCGATGAGCCGCTGGCCAATCTCGATTTCAAACTGCGCGAAGAATTGCGCGAGGAACTGCCGCGTCTGTTCCACGACCGCGATTGCATCGTTGTCTATGCGACGACCGAGCCGACAGAAGCACTGCTGTTCGGCGGCAATACCGCTGCGATGCAGGAAGGCCGCGTCACCCAGTTTGGCCCGACCGGCGACATCTACCGCCAGCCGCAGGACCTCACCACGGCGCGTGTGTTTTCCGAACCGCCGATGAATGTGGCGGAAGTCACCAAGACCGGCAGTCAATTCTCGCTCGATGGCGCCATGAATTGGCCCGCTTCAGGCAAACTCGCCGCGCTGCCGGACGGCCCTTACACCTTCGGCATCCGCCCGCACCATGTCACACCAGACAAACCGTCCAGCCCGTCGATCAAGGTCAACGGCACGGTGAAAGTGGCCGAATTGTCCGGCTCGGAAAGCATCATCCATTTCGACATGCTCGGCAATCCGTGGGTCTCGCTGACCGCCGGCATCCACCCCTATTCGGCGGGCGAAAAGGCGGAACTCTACATGGACGTTGCCCACGGTTTCTATTTTGCCGCTGACGGCAAACTGATTGGAATGTGAGGCGCGGATCATGGCAAAAATCACCCTCAACGACCTGCGTCACTCCTACATGCCAGACCCGCAAAAACCGGCGGATTATGCGCTGAAACGGCTCGATCTTGAATGGAAAGACGGCGGCGCCTACGCGCTGCTCGGCCCGTCCGGATGCGGCAAGACCACGCTGCTGAACATTATTTCCGGACTGCTTATCCCCAGCCACGGACAGGTGCTGTTCGGCGAACAGGATGTGACCCGTCTGCCAACCGATGCGCGCAACATCGCGCAGGTGTTCCAGTTTCCGGTCGTTTACGACACGATGAGCGTCTATGACAATCTTGCTTTCCCCTTGCGCAATCGCGGCGTTCCGGAAGCACAGGTTGACAAACGCGTCCGCACAATTGCCGAGATGACGGACCTGACCGGCATGCTCAAACAGCGCGCCTCTGGCCTCACAGCTGATGGCAAGCAAAAAATTTCGCTTGGCCGCGGTCTGGTGCGCGAAAACGTCAGCGCCATCATGTTCGATGAGCCGCTGACGGTCATTGATCCGCATCTGAAGTGGTTGCTGCGCTCCAAGCTGAAAGAGCTGCACCAGAAGCTTGGCACGACCATGATCTATGTCACGCATGACCAGACCGAGGCGTTGACGTTCGCCGATCAGGTGGTGGTCATGAAAGACGGCGAAGTGGTGCAGAGCGGAACGCCCATTGAGCTGTTTGAGAAGCCGCAACACACTTTCGTCGGCCATTTCATCGGCTCGCCCGGCATGAACATCATTCCGTGCCGAGTGAGCGGCGGCGCGGTGCACGTCGGCGAACGCCGGATCGACGTCAGCAACGCATCGAAACTTGGCAGCCGCAACGGCACGTTTGAGCTCGGTGTCCGGCCGGAGTTCACATCGTTCGCTGCTGCCGGCCTTCCGGTGAGAGTTGCCAAAGTCACTGACACCGGTCGCAACAAGATCGTTGACACGCGCCTCGGCGATCTGTCGATCAAGTTGTTGGTCGACAATGGTGCGGCTATCCCCTCAGAAGGCGCGCATCTGGCTTTTGATACTGCGCACACGCAGGTTTATGACAACGGCTGGCTGGCGGAGTGAGATCATGAACAAGACCGTCAATCAAAAAGCCTGGTTTTTCGTCCTGCCCGTCGTCATCCTCGTCGCATTCAATGCGCTCATCCCTCTGATGACCGTCGTCAACTATTCCATGCAGGAAACATTCGGCAATAACGATTTCTCATGGTCTGGCGTCATCTGGTTCGAGCAAATTTTGCACTCGCCGCGCTTCTGGGAGTCGCTTGGCCGTCAGCTGTTTTTCACCTTTACAATTCTTTTCATCGAAGTGCCGCTCGGCGTTGCGATTGCGCTGACCATGCCGAAGAAGGGGCCGTGGGTTTCTGTCTGCCTCGTTCTGATGGCGCTGCCGCTGCTTGTTCCGTGGAATGTTGTCGGCGCGATGTGGAACATCTTCGCCTTGCCAGACATCGGCCTTCTCGGCAAGCTCTTGAATTCCATCGGTTTTGACTACAATTACACCCGCCAGACCGGCGATGCATGGTTCACGCTGATCCTGATGGATGTCTGGCACTGGACGTCGCTGGTGGTGCTGCTTGCCTATGCCGGGCTCGTTTCGATCCCGGATGCCTATTATCAGGCAGCGCTGATCGACGGCGCGTCGAAGTGGAAAATCTTCCGCTTCATCCAGCTGCCGAAGATGAAGCGGGTGCTGACGATTGCCATCCTGCTGCGCTTTATGGACAGTTTCAACATCTACACCGAACCAGTCGTGTTGACGGGCGGCGGGCCAGGCAATTCAACAACGCTGCTCTCCATCGATCTTGTCAAGATCGCGCTCGGCCAGTTCGACCTTGGGCCTGCAGCGGCGATGTCGCTGATCTACTTCCTCATCATTTTGCTCACCAGCTGGATTTTCTACACGCTGATGATGCGCAACGAAGAACAATAGGAGGCTCCGGTGCGCGTTTCAAAATGGCTGGTGCCAACGCTTTATATCTTTTTCCTGATGCTGCCGATCTATTGGCTGGTTTCGATGTCGTTCAAGACGACGAATGAAATCCTCGGCGGCTTCTCGTTGTTTCCGCAGAATTTCACGACGGAAAATTACGTCAAGATATTCACAGACCCGACTTGGTACTGGGGCTATATCAATTCGCTTGCCTATGTGTCGCTCAACACAATCATCTCCGTCGCGGCGGCACTTCCGGCAGCCTACGCCTTCTCGCGCTACCGGTTCCTTGGCGACAAGCATCTGTTTTTCTGGCTCCTGACCAACCGCATGGCCCCCGCCGCCGTGTTCGCGCTGCCGTTCCTGCAGCTCTATTCATCCATCGGCCTGTTCGATAGCTATCTCGCCGTGGCGCTGGCGCACACTTTGTTCAACGTTCCGCTAGCTGTCTGGATTTTGGAAGGCTTCATGTCCGGCGTGCCGAAGGAACTGGATGAAACGGCTTACGTCGATGGCCATTCGTTCCCGAGCTTCTTCTTCAAGATTTTCCTGCCGACCATAGCCGCCGGCATTGGTGTCGCCATCTTCTTCTGCTTCATGTTCTCTTGGGTCGAATTGTTGCTGGCGAAGACACTCACTTCAGTGGAAGCCAAGCCTATAGCCGCCGTCATGACGCGCACATCGTCAACGTCAGGTTATGAACTCGGCCTTCTTGCTGCCGCCGGGTCGCTCACCATCATCCCGGGTGCCATCGTCATCTGGTTTGTCCGCAACTACATCGCCAAGGGCTTTGCCTTGGGCCGGGTCTGAGGAGTTACATCATGGGTCTTTCATGGATGGCCTGGACCTGGCCGACCGCCGCCTTCTTCGTCTTCGTGGCTTTGGCGATCTCCACCATGGGCTATTGGGAATACAAGGTTCCGGGAGGCGAACCGCGCCGTGGCGTCTTCGGCCTCGACACAACACGCGGCGACCGCCTGTTCATCTCACTGCTCGGCTCAGCGTTCATCTTCCTCGCATGGCTCGGCCTCTACGGCACACCGCTCTGGGGTGCGCTCGCCATCGCCATCGCCTGGATGATTTTCGTCTTCCGCAAAGTTTGAATTCGACCCGCTTTGACTTTTCACGCCAACCTATGGCAATGGCGCGCGACAACGCCTAAATAGCCGCAAAGCGTGGCGCAGAGCAGGCGCATCGTACGACGGCGGGATTTCCGGTTAATGAAGGCTGACTTTTACCAAACCCTTGGCGTTGCCAAATCCGCAGACGAAAAAGAGATGAAGGCGGCTTATCGCAAGCTTGCCATGCAGTATCATCCCGACCGAAATCAGGGCGATGCGGCAGCTGAAGGCAAGTTCAAGGAGCTGAACGAAGCCTACGAGACCCTGCGCGACCCGCAAAAACGTGCGGCCTATGACAGGTTTGGACACGCCGCCTTTGAAAATGGTGGCGGCGGTCAGGGCGGTTTTGCCGGTGCAGGTGGGTTTGCCGATATTTTCGAGGATATTTTCGGCGAGATGATGGGTGGCCGCGGTCGCCGCGCGCCCGGTGGCCGGGAGCGCGGCGCGGACCTGCGCTTCAATATGGAAATCACGCTCGAAGAAGCCTATGCGGGAAAAACCGCGCAAGTTCGCGTGCCGTCATCCATCGCCTGCGATGTTTGCTCGGGCACCGGCGCAAAGCCCGGCACCCAACCGACGACCTGCGGTACCTGCAACGGCGCCGGTCGCGTGCGCGCATCCCAAGGGTTCTTCTCGGTCGAGCGCGCCTGCCCAACCTGCAATGGTCGCGGCACGATTATCAAGGAGCCTTGCACCAAATGCTCCGGCCAGGGCCGTGTCAATCAGGAACGCTCGCTCTCGGTCAACATTCCGGCCGGCATTGAAGACGGCACCCGCATCCGCCTGGCCGGCGAGGGTGAAGCCGGTTCGCGCAGCGGTCCGGCGGGTGATCTATACATATTCATTTCGATCAAGCCGCACGAGTTCTTCCAGCGCGACGGTTCCGACCTTTACTGCAAAGTGCCGATCTCGATGACAACCGCTGCGCTCGGCGGCCAGTTTGAAGTTGCCACGCTTGATGGCACGCAGACGCGCGTCAAGGTGCCGGACGGCACACACCATGGCCGCCAATTCCGCTTGAAGGGCAAAGGCATGCCGGTGTTGCGCCAGTCGGCAATGGGCGATCTCTACATCCAGATCGACATCGAAACCCCGCAAAACCTGACCAGCCGCCAGCGCGAATTGCTCGAAGAATTCGAGAAACTCTCGTCCAAGGAAAACAGCCCCGAATCGAGCGGCTTCTTTTCACGGATGAAGGATTTCTTTGAAGGACTGGGGCAGTAACCCCGGCCGGCTTCAATGTTTCTGGTCGAACAGTTTCCACAGCTTGCGTTTGCCATCCAGCTGCGCCACTCATGCGACGCGCCGAAGTGGCGGCAAACTGGCTGGAGCGTTCCGTGATCAACAATTTTGCCCGCAAACTCCGCAGCCGGTTTGCCGATGAATTGCGTTTTCTTGCCAATGCCAAGGCGCAGCCCAAGACCATTGGCGCCGTGTGGCCGACAGGTTCCGTCATGGCGCGGCGCATGGCGAGCATCGTTGATCCACACGCAAAGCTCCCCGTGCTGGAATTGGGGCCCGGCACCGGCTGCATAACCAAGGCAATTCTCGCGCGCGGTCTTGCGCCCGAAAAGCTATTTGCGGTTGAATATTCGGCGGAATTTGTAACCGAGTTGAAGCTTCGCTTTCCGAAGGCGAACATTCTCGCAGGCGACGCATTTAATCTCGATGACACGCTCAGCGACCATCGCGACCAGAAATTTGACTGTGCAGTCTCTGCGTTGCCTTTGCTGAATTTTCCGCTTGCCATGCGCGAGCATCTTTTGGCCGACGTGCTTGGCCGCCTTGCAGCTGGAAGGCCGATGATCCAGTTTTCGTACGGGCCATTTGCGCCCGTTGCCGCAAAGCCAGGTTGCTGGACAGTCGAACGCTATGATTTTGTCCTGCGCAACATTCCGCCCGCAAGGCTTTGGCTCTACCGCAAGCCGGTCTGAGCTTTCCAACCCGCAATCGGCCAACCACGAGCGAATGCGCGCCACTGTTTGTGTGCGACATTTTCTTGTTGATTTGCGCCAAACTTACTTTAGGGAAACATCAGGCGGTCTTGCCAGTCTCTACCCGCATGGATTGCGATCACCACACACTACGAAACCCAAAAAGGCAACTGCATGCAGCATAAATTCAAACGGACAATTGCCAACCGGTTCAGTGACGACGCGCGGTTCTTCAAGGTCTGGCTTGCCAACGCCCGGCAGGTCGGCACGCCGCTGGCGACCTCCGTCTGGACCGGCAAGGCCATGGCTGCACAAATCGACCTGTCTTCAAGCCTTCCGGTCCTTGAGCTTGGCCCCGGCACAGGCTCGATCACACGGGAAATTCTCCGGCGTGGCGTACCTCAGGAAAGGCTGTTGGCCGTGGAGTATTCCGCCGAATTCGTTGCACGGCTGAAGCAGCTTTTTCCGCATGTGGATATCCGCCAAGGCGATGCGTTCAATTTGTGCAACGCATTGGGCGATGACGCCGGGAAGATATTTGACTGCGTGATTTCCGCCGTTCCCTTGCTCAATATCCCCGCTGCGCAGCGCTCGGAATTCGTGATCAACGCCTTGAAACGGGTGCCACTGGGACGGCCGCTCGTGCAGGTCACCTACGGTGCGCTGTGCCCCGCGCCCGTGCCAGAAGGGGTGAAGGCGGAGCGCACAGAGATCATTTTCCGCAATTTGCCCCCGGCCCACATCTGGACTTTCCGCCGGATTGCCTCATAGGTTCGCGCCGAGATGAACGGCTTGGCGGAACAGACTGCGATGCATCCACGCATACTCATATTCAACGGATCGAACCGGGCCGGCTCTTACAGCGGCAAGGTCGCCGATGCGGCCATGCGCGAGATGGCCAAGCTTGATGTCGAGATCACGCGCATTGCATTGTCAGACTATCCGCTGCCACTGATGGACGAAGATCTGGAGCGCGAAAAAGGCATCCCCGAAAATGCGCTGAAACTTGCCCGCCTGTTTGCCGCGCATGACGGGTTTTTCATCGCCACACCTGAATACAATGGCTCGATCCCGCCGCTTTTGAAGAACGTCATAGATTGGGTGAGCCGCGTGACCCGCGATGGCGACAGGCCGCTCAAAGCCTATCCGGGAAAGGTCGTCGCGTTGGCATCTTCGTCCAATGGCCATTTTGCCGGGGTGCGCGCAATCAGCCATTTGCGCGCCGTGCTCGCCCATGTCGGGCTGCAGGTCGTGTCCGAGCAGGTGTCCGTGCCGAACGCGCAGGACGCCTTCGACGATATGGGCAACCTGCGCGATGAACGGGCGCAGAAGAACCTCGAACGAAGCGTCCGCTCGCTGGTCGACCATGCAGCGTTTGAAGCCGGGCGGCTGGCAAGATGAGCACGCACATTGAAGCCCGTGACCGGATGATTGTCGCGCTTGATGTGCCGACGGTTGAAGAGGCCAGGGCGATCATCAAAACGCTCGGCGAAGCAGCAACCTTCTACAAGATCGGCTACCAGCTCGCGTTCGCAGGCGGTCTTGAACTGGCGCGTGATCTGGCATCAGACGGACACCACGTCTTTCTCGACATGAAGCTGCTGGATATTGACCACACCGTTACCAAGGCAGTCGAAAATGTTGCCAGAATGGGCGTGACGATGCTGACCCTGCATGCCTATCCCAAAGCCATGCGCGCGGCTGTTGCGGCTGCCAAAGGCTCGCCGCTGACCTTGCTGGGCGTCACGGTCCTGACATCCATGGACGCTGATGATTTGAAAGAGGCCGGGTATTCCGGCACCCCGCGTGAACTTGTGCTGCGCCGTGCCTTGCAGGCGTGCGAGGCCGGCATGGGCGGCATTGTCTGCTCGGCGGAAGAAGCGGGTCAGGTGCGCGCCATTGTCGGAGCGGCCATGGCCGTCGTCACACCCGGTATCCGTCCCCAAGGCTCGGACAAAGGTGACCAGAAGCGTGTGATGACGCCGGGCGAGGCAATCCGTGCGGGGGCCAGCCATCTGGTCGTTGGCCGTCCAATCACCGCTGCGCCGGATATGCCCGCCACTGCCCGCGCCATCACCGAAGAAATCGCTGAAGCAGCCAAAGGAAGGGTCTGATCATGGCCAAAGGATACTGGATTGCACGCGTCGATATTCGCGATGCCGCGCGTTACCCGGACTATGTCGCTGCCGCCAAACCGGCGTTTGAACAGTACGGCGCAAAGTTTCTCGCCCGCGGCGGCGCATTTCAAAAACTCGAAGGCCAGGTCCGCGCCCGCAATGTGATCATCGAGTTCCCGTCGCTTCAGGCCGCAGCTGATTGCTACAACAGCCCTGAGTACCAGGTCGCCGCCGCCATCCGGCAGAAATGCGCCGATGCGGAGATGGTCATCGTCGAAGGCATAGACGGCTAATTGCCTGTTTTGCAGTGCAAATCCGCCCAAGTTGTTGAACTTGCGGCATGTTCAAAAGTCGTAAGCGTCTTTTGTTGCAATGCAAAAGAATCATGTTACCGTTTCACTTCCGCCTTTCACAAGAAGGCGACAGCATGATGACGGAGCAGGTCTGCAATGTATTATCAGTTCTATGAATTAAACCATGCCGCAATGCAGCCGATGCGCGCGCTCGCGGACGCGACCCGCCTTTTCTACACCCACCCGATGAACCCGTGGACGAGGACCTTGCCGGGCCGTTCCATGGCCGCCCTGGCCGAAGTGTTCGAGCGTTTGACGCGCCGTTACGGCAAGCCGGCATTTGATTTGCCGGTAACCACGGTGGACGGTGAAACTGTTCATGTGCACGAAGAGGTGGTTTGGCACCGCCCTTTTTGCAATCTGCTGCATTTTGACCGCGCCGCCGCGATTCCGAAAGGCCGCGATCCGAAAATTCTCATCGTTGCGCCGATGTCAGGCCATTATGCCACACTTTTGCGCGGCACCGTCGAGGCGATGCTGCCGCGTGGCGATGTCTACGTCACCGACTGGATAGATGCCCGCACGGTTCCGCTCGCGGAAGGTCGCTTCGATCTGGATGATTACATCGATTACCTGATCGACATGTTCCATTTCCTTGGGCCCGACACGCATGTCATTGCGGTCTGCCAGCCATCCGTGCCGGTTTTGGCGGCGGTATCGATCATGGAGGCGCGTGGTGACACGCTTGCACCGAGCTCCATGACACTGATGGGCGGACCGATCGACACGCGCATCAATCCGACCGCCGTCAATGGCATGGCCGTGGACAAGGATATCAAGTGGTTTCAACAAAAAGTCATCATGCCGGTGCCATTTCCCCATGCCGGTTTCATGCGTCCGGTCTATCCCGGCTTTTTGCAGCTTGGCGGCTTCGTCAGCATGAACATCGACCGCCACATTGACGCCCACAAGGATTATTTCTCGCACATGGTCAAAGGCGATGGCGACAATGCTGAAAAGCATCGCGAGTTTTATGATGAATATCTGGCCGTGATGGATTTGACGGCTGAATTCTACCTCCAGACCGTTGAAACCGTGTTCATCCGCCATGCGCTGCCGAAAGGCGAGATGATGCATCGCGACGAACTGGTTGACCCCTCGAAAATCCGCAACACTGCGCTGTTGACCGTTGAAGGCGAGAATGACGACATTTCCGGCGTCGGCCAGACTGAGGCAGCACAGACACTTTGTACCGGCATTCCTGATCACAAGCGCAAGCATCATGTGCAAGCCAAGGTCGGCCATTACGGTGTTTTCAACGGTTCGCGCTTCCGTGCCGAAATCGCGCCGATGATCACACGATTTATCAGGGACAACCGCGCCGTGCCCGCCATCGAAGCCAAGAGCAAGGTCGTGCGGCTCGTGCGCTGAACGACGATAAACCCGCAATCTTGACTGGAGAAAGGGCCTTCGCGGCCCTTTTTCTTTTGTCAGCGAAGCGGCGCGTCGCCGGTAACCATAGTCTGAGAACAGGCATCTGTTGCAATTGACTCTGACCGCCCCGCACCGTTAACTCTTTGTTAACGATAGTTGTGTGGCGGAGTTGAGTATGCGTGGTCTGTTTTTCCGGACGGCCCTTGTGGCAGGCGTGATGTTTGCAACCTCTGCATACGCTGCATCCTCAATGGCGACCGGTGGTCTGACATCCCAGCCAATTGGCCATTTCGAGTTCTGCAAAGTCTCGACGCCGGAATGCCGGATCAAGTCGCTTGGCGTGCCTGCGTTGATTGCCGGTGAGCGCACGATGGCGATGATCGAGGCCGTGAATGTGCAGGTCAACCACGCCATCCGCCCCGAGACGGACCTCGATGTTTACGGCAAGGACGAGGTCTGGGCCTATCCGAACGGCGTCGGCGATTGCGAGGACTATGTGCTGCTCAAGCGCAAAATACTCATGAATCGCGGCATTTCCCCCGCCAACCTTTTGATCACGGTCGTGCGCAAGCCCGACGGCGAAGGCCACGCCATCCTCACCGTGCGCACCCGCAAAGGCGATTTCATCCTCGACAATCTCGACGATGAAATGCTCCCCTGGGAAGCCACTGGCTACAAATTCCTCAAACGCCAGTCGTCCGAGCATACGGGTCATTGGGTGACGATTGAGACGCCAAGGGATATTCTGGTGGGGTCTGTGAGGAAGTGAAGAGGGTGAGTAGTGAGTAGTCAATGGTCAGTAGCGAGTAGACACCGCTGCTTGAATTGACACCCTATTCAATAGTCAACTGCCACTCACTACGCACTACGCACTACGCACTACTCACTACTCACTACTCACTACTCACTTCTCACCACTACGCCGCCGCCAACAACCTGTCCGACGGCACGCGGTACGAAATCGCTTCCGCCAGATGAATGCGCCCGACCCGCTCTTCAGCGTCCAAGTCTGCCAGCGTGCGCGCCACTTTCAGAATGCGGTGATAGGCCCGCGCGGATAGTTTCAGGTGCTCGCTGGCATCGCCCAAGAGTTTCAATCCCGCTGCATCCGGCTCGGCAATCGCCTCGATCATTGACGGCGAGCACTGGGCATTGGACGTCAGCATGAAAAGGCCTGCCGCCTCAAACCGTTTGCGCTGGATATCGCGCGCCGCTGCCACCCGCGCCGCTACGGTCGCGCTGCTCTCCGGCTTGTGCGGGCGGATGAGATCAGCCGATGTCACCGCCGGAACGTCAACGCGCAAATCGATACGGTCCATCATCGGGCCGGAAATCCGCCCCTGATAGTCGGTTTGGCAGCGTGGCCCGCGCGCGCAGGTATGGCCCGGCTCGCCCGCCATGCCGCATCGGCACGGGTTCATTGCCGCCACCAGTTGGAACCGCGACGGATAGGTCACACGGTGGTTTGCCCGCGCGATCATGCAGTCGCCGGTTTCCAGCGGCTGGCGCAGCGAATCCAGAACCTGCGGGTGAAACTCCGGAAACTCATCAAGAAACAAAACGCCATGATGCGCCAACGACACTTCGCCCGGCCGGGCCCGCACACCGCCGCCGACCATTGCGGCCATCGAGGCCGAA
>JANMQE010000217.1:0-2129 GCA_031370195.1 Phyllobacteriaceae bacterium | reverse complement strand
ACACCGCCGTCACCGGACGTTTCTGTCTTTGCGGGACGCCAACTTCTCAGAAAGCATCGTAAACGAGACTTTCAGTGTCTTCCAAACCTGGTCCTCGTCCAGATCATAATACCCGTGGGCAATCCGGTTTCGCGCAGCGTTTGCCAGCAGGAGCTCTTCTCTTAGATATTGATCCGGAAAATCGGGATAGTGTTTGAGTATCTGTCCTGCTGCCTCACCAACACAGACGATACACCAACTGCCAGCGTGAAAAGTCAAACCCGTCGCTGAAAATGCGTCGATGGACATGCCGCCAACAGCTTCCTGCCCGACGCCAATCCACTTCTCGATATCTTCAATGAGGGCATCCAAAGATCGTTTCCTGGATACCATTACAAGGGCCTCATATCCCGGACGACTTGTGTCATCACATCCGGTTTCAGGTTTTTGAAAATCCCCAAATCAACTTTGCAGCCAATTGCCTGCGACAGCTCAATCTCGAATTTTGCCAACTCAAAGTAACTCAACACAGCGTTGGTATCGACAACCATATCAATATCACTGCCCTCCTTGTCTTCCTCACGCGCAACCGAACCGAATATGCGCGGATTGCTGACAGGGTATTTTGCCAATATCGCGAGCACCTCCTCCCGGTGCAGCGCCAACGCCTCGGACGGTCTCATGCTGCCACTCCGGCAGACTTGCGCTCTAACTGGTCAAGGCAATCAACGACCGCATCAAACGTCAGCAATGTTGATGCATGGCGCGCCTTGTAATCGCGCACGGGCTCCAGAAACTTCAGCTCGGCAAAGCGGCCTTCGGGAGCGTCACCATTTTCCTTCAACATTCGGCGCATAATGTCGCGGACTGAGCGCAATTCCTCAATGCCCGCACCGACAACATGACGCGCCATGATCGAGGCGCTGGCCTGGCCCAAAGCACATGCTTTCACGTCATGGGCAAAATCCGTGACCACGCCATCAGCAATATTCAGATCCACAATCACCGTCGAACCACACAGTTTGGAATGCGCGGTTGCGCTGGCGTCAGGGTGCGCAAGACGCCCGATGCGGGGAATATTCCCGGCAAAGTCCAGAATTCTGGCATTGTAGACGTCGTCAATCATGGTCTGCCTTTTGGTGACGCACTGGAAACAGAAGGTGACGGGACTGCCCCTTCAATTTGTTGCGCTCTGCCTATATATATGATCCGGACTGGAAATTCATCAACTGGCCAAATGGCCAAGATGGTTCAGTGTCTGGCGGGAGTTCCCGTCAAGAGCCGCCGGATTGTGATTGTCTGGCGTGGTCCGTTTAACTCGTCCCGCCGTAGAGCGGGACTACGGGAGACGCCAAGATGGATGCTATCGTGACGAAGCTGCAAAGCGGCAATTCTAATTTTTCTTTGAAGACCAACGAAGTTTCCCGCCCCTCGCGTGAAGAGGCGGAAAACGCTGTGCGCACCTTGCTGCGCTGGACGGGCGACAACCTCAACCGCGAGGGATTGCTTGACACCCCTGCCCGCGTTGTCAAAGCCTATAGCGAGATGTTCGGCGGCTATTTTGAAGACCCGGCGTCAGAACTTGGCCGCACCTTTGAAGAAGTGGCCGGCTATGACGACATGGTTCTCATCAAGGACATTTCGTTTCATTCACACTGCGAGCATCACATGGTGCCCATCATCGGCAAGGCGCATGTCGCCTATCTGCCCGACGGCAAGGTTGTTGGCCTGTCGAAGATCGCCCGCGTGGTTGATATCTTCGCCAGCCGCCTGCAAACGCAGGAAGCGATGACGGCTCAGATTTCGTCGTGCATTGATGATGTTCTGCGCCCGCGCGGAGTGGCTGTGATCATCGAGGCAGAGCACATGTGCATGGCGATGCGCGGCATCAAGATGCGCGGCTCGACCACCATGACCAGCGCGTTCACCGGCGAGTTCAAGGACAATCCTGCTGAGCAGGTCCGTTTCATGACCATGCTTCGCAGCTGATTTTCGCGTCGCGCAGTCTGGAGTTTTCCGTTAAGTCGATGCCGCGCTCTGCAACAGGCGCGGCATTTTGTTGAGGTGTTCCGGTGACTGAGTTTCCCCTTCCTTCCAAAGACCAGCACGAACTGGAAGAAGGCGCTGCCTTCACGCCGCGCTTTGACGCG
>JANMQE010000264.1:0-2102 GCA_031370195.1 Phyllobacteriaceae bacterium | reverse complement strand
TGGATTTGCCGCAGCCGGATGGGCCGACAAGCACGACAAATGAACCGTCTTCAACAACCAGGTTGATATCTTTCAAGACATCGACCTGACCATAAGATTTGTGGAGTTTTTCTATTCTGACTTCGGCCATGCAACGCTCATTTCACAGCGCCCGAGGTGAGACCCCGGATCAGCTGACGAGAAAAAATAACATAAAGGATAAGAACGGGAACAATGGCCGTTGACAGTGCGGCCAACACCGCATTCCAGTCGGTAATGTATTGACCCAGAAACTGCTGCACGCCAAGCGTAATGGTTTGCTTCCCACCCGTGGGTGCAAGCAACAGGGGGAACCACAAATCATTCCATACGGGGATCATTGTAAACACCGCAACCGTTGCCATGGCCGGACGCAGCAGGGGCAGGATGATGAAAAAGAAAATGTTATATTCGGAAAGTCCGTCACACCGCCCGGCCTCGCGCAAGTCTTTCGGAATTTGCTGGATGAACTCCGATAAAATGAACACCGCAAGCGGCAGGTTTTGCGCAACGTACACCAGCACCAATGCTGTGAGAGTGTTGATGAGATTAAGGTCCGCCACCATTTGAATGATGGACACTGAACCCAAACGTATTGGCACCATGATGCCGATGGCAAGGAAAATGCCCAAGGCAGTGTTCCAGCGGAATTTGTATTCGGTCAGCGCCCAGGCTGCCATGGCCCCAAACAGCAGGGTGAAAAAAATCGTACCCACGGTGACGATGATGGAATTGAGATAGTATGAAGCAATTGCGCTGTCGCCGAACACCCGTGCGTAACCGATGAGATCAAAGTTCCACGGCATGGGCGGTTGCAGCGGCGTGTTGAAAATGGCGCGCTTGGCTTTGAACGAATTCATGATCACGAGAATAATCGGAAACAGCGCCAGCAACGTGTATAGCCCGAGAATGCCGTGAACGATAAAAGCTGAAGCAGGGCGGCGCATCAGAATGAATACCTCTGCAAGCGCCGCTGGACCAGAAACAGATAGACCATCACGCCACACAAAATAATGAGCAGCATCATGGTCGCAATGGTGGCGCCCATCGACACATCGCCGTTTTGCAACTGGTTGCCGAAGAATACGCGGTAAAACAACGTGCCCATAATATCGGCTGAGAAGTTGGGGCCCGCCAATGCGCCCTTCATGGCATAGACCAGATCAAAAGCATTAAAGTTGTTGACGAAGGTGAGAACCGACACAAGCCCAATGGTCGGCCAGATCAGCGGCAGTTTCACATAGAAGAAGGCCTGAAACTGATTGAGGCCGTCAACGGTTGCAGCATCAATCAACTCATCGGGAATGGCGAGGAGTGCTGTGTAGATCAGGATCATCGGAATGCCGACAAACTGCCAGACTGAAATCAGCGAAATGGTGAGGAGTGCCGTCGATTCCTGCCCTAGCCACGGACCGAAAAGAAATCCAAGACCAACGCCTTGCAAAAGCATTTTGGCGATGCCCCACAGTGGTGAAAGGATCAATTGCCAACTAAATCCAATAACGACGACGGACAGCATTGTCGGCATGAAGATCAATGTGCGGTAGGCTGACCGGAATCGCAACACCGGAAGGCTCAAAAGAGCCGCAAGCAATAGCCCGATCGGATTCTGCACCAGCATATGAATGAAGAAGAATTTGCAGTTGTTCCAGAATGCGTTCCAGAACGGAGCCGACCATGTGGGATCCGTCAACAGTGTGGTGAAATTGGCGATGCCATTATAAATAAAGGTGCCGTTGTCCTGCTTGTCGTAGAAGGAATTCAGAATCGTATTGAGCAGCGGATAAATTGAAAACGCGCTGTAAATGAGAACGGCGGGAGCGAGGAAAAAAACCAAGGAACGCGTGTATGCGCCACGGGATACGCCGACGAGGTGGGGGGTGCTCATTGTGGTTCCTCATCCGCCCGTCGGGCACCTTCTCCCGTTAGAAGTAACGGGAGAAGGCTGATGGTATTGCCTTCTCCCGCCACTTTTGGCGGGAGAAGGTGGCCGACAGGCCGGATGAGGGACCGATTGCACAAAACCAAACTTACTTCTGCTGTGGGGCGTACCACTTCTTCAGGCCGTCCTGCAGTTGGGCTGC
>JANMQE010000235.1:0-1804 GCA_031370195.1 Phyllobacteriaceae bacterium | reverse complement strand
GCCGGAAGACCTCGTGTTGAAACCGGCCTTCGTCGATGCCTGCGAGAAAGCTGTCGCAGAGTTTGCTTTGATCAACGCCAATGGCGGCCCCGGCATCATAATCGGTCTGCCGCTGCGCCGCAAATCCGGTCTGCACAATGCCGTTCAGGTGATTGATGGCGGCAAGATCATCGCCGAGCGCTTCAAGGTGGATCTGCCCAATTACGGCGAATTTGACGAAAAGCGCGTGTTCCAGCCCGGCCCAATGCCCGGTCCGGTGAATTTTCGCGGCATCCGCATTGGCGTCCCGATATGTGAAGACATTTGGGGCGACCTTGGCGTCTGCGAAACGCTGGCAGAAGCTGGTGCCGAGATTTTGCTGGTGCCAAACGGCTCGCCCTTCTACCGCGACAAGATTGACGTCCGCCACCAGATCGTCATCAGGCAGGTGATCGAGACCAGCCTGCCGATCCTCTACGCCAACCAGTTCGGCGGGCAGGACGAGTTGGTGTTCGATGGCGCATCCTTCGCCATCAACGCCGACAAATCGCTCGCCTTTCAAATGAGCCAGTTTGAGGAAACAGTCTCCGTCTCGACATGGAAGCGGGAAGGGGAGACGTGGGTCTGCGAACAGGGGCCGATGTCGGTGATCCCGGAGGACGAGGAAGCCGTCTACCGCGCCTGCATGATCGGCCTGCGCGATTATGTGAACAAGAACGGATTCAAGGACGTGGTGCTCGGCCTGTCCGGCGGCATCGACTCGGCCATCTGCGCGGCGCTCGCCGTCGATGCGCTCGGCGAAGAGCGGCTGCGCGCTGTGATGATGCCCTACACCTATACTTCCGAAGACTCTCTGACCGACGCCCGCGCCTGCGCTGCGGCGCTCGGCTGCCGCTATGACATCGTGCCTATCTTCGAGCCGGTGGACGGCTTTATGAAGTCGCTTGGCGAGCTGTTTGAGGGCACCAAGTCCGGAATCACCGAGGAAAACCTGCAAAGCCGCGCCCGTGGCACGATCCTGATGGCGATTTCCAACAAGTTTGGATCGATGGTCGTGACCACCGGCAACAAGTCGGAAATGTCGGTCGGCTATTGCACGCTGTACGGTGACATGAACGGTGGTTACAATCCGATCAAGGATCTCTACAAGATGCAGGTCTACAAATTGTCGGCATGGCGCAACGACAATGTGCCGCCGGGAAGCCTTGGTCCGTCAGGCATGGTCATCCCGCAGAGCATCATCGACAAGGCCCCGTCCGCCGAATTGCGCCCGAACCAAAAGGATCAGGACTCGCTCCCGCCCTATCCGGTGCTGGACGACATCCTCGAATGCCTCGTCGAGCACGAGATGAGCGTCAGCGACATTGTCTCCAAAGGCCATGACCGCGCGACCGTCGAGCGCATGGAAAACCTCCTCTACATCGCCGAATACAAGCGCCGCCAAGCTGCGCCGGGCGTCAAGATCTCCCGCAAATACTTCGGCCGCGATCGAAGGTATCCGATCACAAACAGGTTCAGGGACCGGAATTGAGCAGAACGGCGTTGCCGGCGCCGCGGATTCTCATCTGCGCGGTTGACGTGTATGCTGGCTAAGCATTGATTCGGGTAAATGCGTATTTCCGTAAAATTCTAATCGTGTCGCCAACTGTATGTTTTTGCCAGTTCGATACTGTTGACAGCAACTTTGGGGGCTTACAGGTTGCAAAAGGTCAGGAGCGCGCATTCTTCCTGGATGGCAGGTCATGTCCATGACCACGCTGTTGCGCCTGATGCTGCCCCGGATTTGGGCCTTGCCCTGTTTCAGCTCGCTGTGCGCGAAATCGAC
>JANMQE010000228.1:0-1987 GCA_031370195.1 Phyllobacteriaceae bacterium | reverse complement strand
GCCTTTGCCGGAGCCGCCGTAAATCGTCGCGTCGGTGTTGATCACCTCGCGCCAGCGCCCCTTGGCGGGCAGCGGCAGGCTGTACCCCTCGCGCACGACGGGTGTGAAATTGCAGACAACCGCCACCGGCTTTTCGCCCGGCGCAAAGCGTGCCCAAGCAAAGACCGAGTTCTCGCGGTCGTTGACCACAAGCCAGCCAAATCCTTCCGGCTCGCAATCCCGGCTGTGCAGCGCCGGCAGATCGCGGTAGGCGCGGTTGAGATCGCGCATCAGGTTCTGTACACCCTTGTGCGGGGCGTGGTCCAACTCATGCCAGTCCAGCGAGCGCGCTTCCGACCATTCGCCGCGCTGGGCAAATTCCTGACCCATGAACAACAGCTTTTTGCCCGGATAGCCCCACATGAAGCCATAGTAGGAGCGCAGGTTTGCAAACTTCTGCCAGTCATCACCCGCCATTTTGGTGAGCAGCGAGCCCTTGCCGTGCACCACTTCATCATGGCTGATCGGCAGCACGAAATTCTCCGAGAACGCATAAAGCAGCCCGAAGGTGATGTCGTCGTGATGGTGGCGGCGGTGGATCGGCTCACGCGCGAAATATTCGAGCGTGTCGTGCATGAAGCCCATGTTCCACTTGAAGCCGAAACCAAGCCCGCCCGCGTAGACCGGCTGTGAGACCTTTGGCCAAGCGGTCGATTCTTCTGCAATCATCGTGAAGCCGGACCGCGCGGCATAGCCGGCCTTGTTGGCCTCCTGCAAAAATGACACAGCCTCGAGGTTTTCACGTCCGCCATGCTCATTGGGCACCCATTCGCCGGATTTCCGCGAATAATCAAGGTAAAGCATGGAAGCCACGGCATCGACGCGCAGACCGTCTATATGGTACTTTTCAGCCCAGAACACCGCGTTGTTGACCAGAAACGACTTCACTTCCTTGCGGCCGAAATTGTAGATCGCCGTGTTCCAGTCCGGATGAAAACCTTGGCGCGGGTCCTGATGCTCGTAAAGCGCGGTCCCGTCGAAATTGGCCAGACCGTGCGCATCAGTCGGGAAGTGCGCAGGAACCCAGTCCAGAATAACGCCAACACCCGCCTTGTGTGCACCGTCGACGAAACGGGCAAACGATTCCGGATCACCAAACCGAGCGGAGGGCGCATAAAGGCCGGTCGTTTGGTAGCCCCACGAGGGATCGTACGGATGCTCGGAAATCGGCAGAAACTCAATGTGGGTAAATCCCATATCGACAACGTAAGGAATAAGATCAGCCGCCATCTCGTCGAATGACAGAAACGAGCCATCCGGCTTTTGCTTCCAAGATCCGGCATGTACCTCATAGATCGACATCGGCTGGCAACGGGCATCAATGCTGCCCCAATGCTTCGAGTGCGCCTCGTCGTGCCACTCATGGTTCAACGGGCGGGCAACGACCGACGCGGTATTGGGGCGCAGTTCAGATTGGAACGCAAACGGGTCCGCCTTCAGCGGCAGGACGACGCCATTTGAACCAAGAATCTCATACTTGTAAGGCTCGCCAGCGTGCACACCCGGAATGAAAATTTCCCATATGCCAGTGTCTGTGCGGCAACGCATTGCGTGGCGGCGGCCATCCCAGCTGTTGAATGAGCCAACCACCGAGACGCGCCGTGCATTCGGTGCCCAGACAGCAAAATGCACACCATCCGCACCTTCGTGGGTTATCAAATGCGCGCCGAGCTTGTCAAACAAACGCAGATGCGAGCCTTCTGCGATGTAATAGTCGTCCATTGGGCCAAGCACCGGGCCGAAAGAGTAGGGATCAGCAAAGGACCAGTCACCATGTGAAGCACGCGCTTGATAGCGCACCGGCTGATACCCCTTAATGGCGAGTTCGCCTTCAAAAATGCCAGCGTCATGGATGCGCGACAGTGTTCCGATTGCGGTGCCCGCGAGCGTGAAAGCCTCCAGGGTGTCCGCGCCCGGCGCGAAGACGCGTCCGAGCCAACCTTTGCCG
>JANMQE010000204.1:0-2811 GCA_031370195.1 Phyllobacteriaceae bacterium | reverse complement strand
CTCAAGCTTGAGGGCAAAGACATCAAGGCCGACATCGTGCTCGGCCTTGACACAAACCTCACCGAAGACGCCAAGGCCACGGGCCTTTTTTCGCCACACGGCATGAACCCGTCGGGATTGAGCGTGCCGGGCGGTTTTACCGACGATACTTTCGTGCCATACGACTTCGCGCATTTCGCCGTGGTCTACGACAGCGAAAAGGTGAAAACCCCGCCAAAAAGCATGGCAGAGCTGATCGCGGCCAGTGCTGACCAGAAGATCGTCATCGAAGACCCGCGCACCTCGACGCCTGGGCTTGGGCTCGTACTGTGGATGAAGTCGATCTACGGCGACAAGGCGGGTGAGGAATGGACGAAACTCAGCCCCAAGATACTGACCGTCACCCCCGGCTGGAGTGAGGCCTACAGCCTGTTCACCAAAGGCGAGGCGGAGATGGTGCTGTCGTACACGACATCACCCGCCTACCACATGATCGCCGAGAACAGCGCCCGCTATCAGGCGGCGGCGTTTGGGGAGGGGCACTACCTTCAAATCGAAGTTGCAGCCAAGACGCTCAAAGGCAAGGACAATCCGCTTTCGGACAAGTTCCTCGCCTTCATGGTCTCTCCGGCGTTTCAGGACATCATTCCAGAAAACAACTGGATGTTTCCGGCGGGCAAGACAAGCCAGCCCTTGAACCCGGTGTTCGACAAGATGGTGAAACCGTCCAAGACCTTCCTCTACAGCGCAGCAGACGTTGCGGCTAACCGCAAGGCGTGGATTGACGAGTGGCAACAAGCCTTGGGCAAATAATCCGCTTGAAGCGGACAGATGGCACCCGGCTTACCGCCGGGTTGCTCGTGCTGGCCGTCATCGCCGCGCTGGTGGCGTCAGCCATCGGCGCGACGCTGGTTTCAGGCCTGAGCGCCGGACTTTCGCTCGACTTCACCGGAATATTTCCAGCTGCATTGTTCACGCTCGAACAGGCGGCGCTTTCCACACTTCTATCTGTCGCGTTCGCCGTGCCGGTCGCTTTGTCGCTCGAGAGCCTGCCGCGATTTCGCGGACGGCGGATGCTTCTGGCGCTGTTCGCGGTGCCACTGGCGCTTCCGGCAATCGCCGTTGTGCTTGGATTGGTCACGCTTTACGGCCGCAACGGGATGATCGCCGATAGTCTGGCAATGGCAGGGTCTGACTGGAGGCCTGACATCTACGGTCTATCGGGCATTCTCATCGCCCACGTATTTTTCAACATGCCGCTTGCGGTGCGGCTTTTGCTCAAAGCGTTCGAGGAAATCCCGCAAGAGCAGTGGAAGCTGGCGGAAAGCCTGCGCTTTGGCTTTGCCGGCCGCAGACGCCACATTCTCTGGCCCGTGATTCGCCAGAGCCTCCCGGGTATTGCCGGGCTGCTATTTCTGCTGTGCGCCGGGTCCTACACGACCATTCTGGTGCTCGGCGGCGGACCTGCGGCCACCACTTTGCAAGTTGCCATCCAGCAGGCGCTGTCATTTGATTTTGATCCCGCCAAAGCCTCGCTGCTCACCTTGGCGCAACTCGTGCTGACCGGGGTGGTGCTGGCGCTGATACCCAAAGGCCCGAGCCTGTTTCAGGCCGGCGCAATCTCGACCCGGCGTTACCACCAGACGAGTACTCAAGAACGCGCAATGGCCGCGATTTGGATCACATTTGGTGCACTTTTCGTGCTCATTCCGCTCATGGCAATTGTGCGGGCAGGCGGGTTTGCAGACCATGCCCGCATCATCAGTTCCAACCTCTTTCTGCGTGCAATAGTGACCAGCATCGCCATCGCCGCCTGCTCGGCGCTGCTGGCCACCTCAAGCGCCTTTGCCATCGCGTCTCTTCGTCATGCGCTCGATGCAAACGGCCATCGCCGGGGTTCGGAAACTGTCGGCAAACTCATGACTTCCTTGCTCGGAATCCCGGCGCTGCTTCTCGGCGTCGGCTGGTTTGTGCTGCTGTCCATGACCGGCAGGCCGTTTGCGCTGGCGCCGCTGTTGGTCATCCTCGCCAACGCGCTGATGGCGCTGCCGTTTGCGCTGCAAATGATGAGCGCTGCAATCGACCGGCATTTTGCGACTGACGACCGGCTCTGCGCGGCGCTTGGTTTGCAAGGCTGGCGGCGGTTTGCGCTCATCGACTGGCCAGTGCTGCGTCACGCAATGACGGGAGCCTTCTTGTTTGCATCCGCATTGTCACTCGGCGATCTTGGTGTGGTGACACTCTACGGCTCCGACCGCATCATCACTCTGCCATCGCTGATCTACCGGAATCTTGGCAGTTACCGGTCCAATGACGCAGGCGCGCTGGTGCTTTATCTGACGATTTTAACCGGTGCGCTAACGCTGATTGGCACGAGGAGCGCGTCGCATGAACGCCATTGAGCTGAAATCCGTCGCGTTCCACTGGCCGGAAATGCCGATGACGTTTGACCTGAAAGTGCAAACGCAAAAACTTGTCATTGTCACCGGTCCCAGCGGGTCCGGCAAATCGACTTTGCTCAATCTCATCGCCGGGTTTGAAACGCCGGAGAGCGGCGCGATCACGCTGGATGGCAAGCATTGCACCATCCTGCCGCCGTCGCTACGCCCCGTGTCAATGCTGTTTCAGGAGCATAACCTGTTTGGTCATTTGAACGTTGCGGCAAATGTCGGCTTCGGACTTGCTCCCCGTTTGAAATTCAGCGCCACGGAACAGGCGGCAATTGCTCACGCCATTGAGCGCGTCGGCCTTTCAGGCAAAGAGAAGCGTCTGCCGCATGAGCTTTCCGGCGGCGAGCGGCAGCGGGCGGCGTTTGCGCGGACGCTATTGCAG
>JANMQE010000203.1:0-3979 GCA_031370195.1 Phyllobacteriaceae bacterium | reverse complement strand
CGAAGCCCGATAGCCAAAAGCCGCTGCTGCATCCATTTCGGTGACGGACCGTTCTTGACGCCCCGCACCAGCCGCAGCGCAAAACCGGGACAAAGCTCCGGAGCCTCGATGGAAACCTTCACCGGGCAATCGCCCTTGCCCTTGACGGGGTCAATGGCCGGGGTCTTCAGCCTGCCAAGCCCGGATGCCGCAAGATCGCGGGCAATGCCATGGATCGAAGTGCAATCCGGCCGGTTCGGCGTCAAATTGATCTCGATCACCGGATCATCAAGATGGGCATAGGCAGCAAACGACTGCCCGACTGGCGCATCGTCCGGCAGTTCGATTATTCCGTTGTGCTCATCCGAAAGCTGAAGCTCGCGCTCGGAACACATCATGCCATGCGATTCCACACCGCGAATTTTTCCGATTGCCAGTGTCACATCGAGGCCCGGCACATAGTCACCTGGATTGCCAAGCACCCCAATGAGGCCGGCACGGGCATTCGGCGCGCCGCAGACAACCTGGATCCGCTTGCCCGAACCATCATCGACAGTCAGCACCTGCAGCTTGTCGGCATCCGGATGCCGCACCGCCGTCAGAACTTTGGCAATCTTGAACGGCGCAAAAGCCGCCTTGTCATCGACGCTTTCGACCTCAAGCCCGATCATCGTCAGCCGCTCGCAAATTTCTTCGAGCGAGGCGTCGGTGTCGAGGTGGTCCTTGAGCCAGGAGAGGGTGAGTTTCACGCGTCTGATCCTTCGAAGGCTTCCTGCCTTCCGTTTCAATATTTTGATTTAGGTTAGGTCAGGCGGCGATGCCCGGCATTCTTGCACCAGGAGCTTTCCAGCCCATCAACAAGCCTTTGACAGAAATGCCCTCATCAAGTGCTTCCCACCAAATTCCGCTGAACTGAAGTTCTGTCTGTTCACGCTCTTTTGCAGCGGCACGCTCCAGAAACGGATACCACCAAAGCGGGGCGCTGATCTGGCGACCATCAGCCAAGGTCACGAAAACATGTGTGTCGTCACAATGCACCGAGATCGGCCGGACGGCTTCAGTCTCAAAATCCGAAGAAGTCATTCCAAGCTCCTATCCATGCGTTGCGGTTCTCGGCGATGACAGCCATCAGTTCGCGCATCTCGTGCTCACTATACCCCTGAAGATACTCTATTTCCATGCTGCGCAGCCATACCTTGGCAGACTTGCTGTCTTTGACGATGTGGACATGTGGCGGTTCGGGTCCGTCGGATGCGTAAAACCGGAACTTGTGCCCGCGCCAGATCAACAAGGTTGGCAAAGCGATTTCCTGAACCAGCTGCCTAATTTGCTTTCGTTTCTCACTTGGATTTTCCTTGCGCCGCAATGTGCGCCTTCAAAATGTCATTGACCCGGCTCTGCCAGCCGGACCCTGTTGAGCGGAAATGCTCAACGATTTCAGCATCAAGACGCAGGCCAACCCGCTCCTTCACCGGGGACCTCTGCGGCCCGCGCGCGCCCCGCATGCGCTCGTAGAATTCCCGCAAAAGCGGAACTTCGCTTATCGGCAGTGCATTTCTCATGTCCGCTTCGGTCAGTTCGGGAATATCCTCGCCATGCGCTATTTCATAGTCATCAAGCGATATGCGGCCTGCAGTAACATCATCCAATGTCGGAAGGCTTGCTTCTGGAGTTTTGATAGATTTTGCGTTCGCGCTCATTGACTTTCCCCATCGAGATTACCCGAATCCTGCCGTTTCGCGGTGTCCAGCAAAATCGGCACAGAACACCGTCGAGATCGCCGGTCGATGCAAACCGGTCTTCGCCATAGTCGAAACGGCCGTCTTTAATGGTCACAACCGATTCAGGAACAAACCTTGCCACATCTGCAAAATCCAACCCCCGCTCCACGATTGCCTGCTGTCTTTTGCGTTGGTCCCATTCGAGTTCCATGCTGCATATCACACATATTTTATTGTGGCCACAAATAAATTAAGCGCTCAACCCCCCAAACAGCGTCGGCATATCCAGAGGCCGGAACCCGTAGTGAGACAGCCACCGTACATCGGCATCAAAGAACGCCCGCAAATCCGGCATGCCGTATTTCAGCATGGCGATGCGGTCGATTCCCATGCCCCAGGCGAAGCCCTGGTATTCATCCGGATCGAGCCCGCCGGCGCGCAGCACGTTCGGGTGAACCATGCCGCAGCCGAGGATTTCCATCCAGTCATTGCCCTCGCCAAAGCGCACTTCGCCGGGCTTGGAACGGTCGCACTTGATATCGACCTCCATCGATGGCTCGGTGAACGGGAAATAGGACGGGCGGAAGCGCATGGTGACGGACGGCACTTCAAAGAATGCCTTGCAGAACTCTTCCAGCACCCATTTCATGTTGGCGACATTCGCTGTTTTGTCGATCACCAGACCTTCGACCTGATGGAACATCGGCGAATGGGTGGCGTCGGAATCCATCCGGTAAGTCTTGCCCGGAATGACGATGCGGATCGGTGGCTTTTGCGTCTCCATCGTGCGGATCTGAACCGGCGAGGTGTGCGTGCGCAACAGCTTGCGCGTGCCGTCTTCCTTCGCGTTGAAGAAGAACGTGTCGTGCATCTCGCGCGCCGGATGGCCATCCGGAAAGTTCAGCGCCGTGAAATTGTAATAGTCGGTCTCGACATCCGGACCTTCGGCAATGGCAAAACCCAGATCGCCGAAAATGGCGGTAATTTCGTCGATCACCTGGCTGATCGGATGAATACGCCCGGAAAGTATCGGCGCAGGGCGACCCGGCAAGGTCACGTCCACGGTCTCCCGGACGAGACGGGCCTCAATGGCGATATCCTTGAGGATCGACTTGCGGGCGGCCAGCGCGTCGCTCACCCGTTCCTTCAGCGCATTGATTGCCGCGCCGGTGGTTTTGCGCTCGTCCGGCGACATCGAGCCGAGGGTTTTCAAAAGCTCGGACACCGAACCTTTCTTGCCCATTGCCGCAAGACGCACCGCCTCAATCGCCGCTTCATCAGGGGCAGCGACGATGTCGGCCATCAGGCCGGATTCGAGAATTGTCAGGTCAGACATTGCGTGCCTCTGTAACTCTATCTTGCAACTTTGGAGCTGCCCCTCATCCGGCCCGTTGGGCCACCTTCTCCCCGCAAGTGGCGGGGAGAAGGGAAGTGTCACCCTTCGCGATTATCCCCTTCTCCCCGCCACTCGCGGGGAGAAGGGGCCCGAAGGGCGGATGAGGGGCAGCTCCGAATGTGCAAGGTTCGCTCAAAACCTTCTTAACAAAAAACCCGCGCTGATCCTGCCAGCACGGGTTTCCCAAATCGTAAAGTCGAGAAGTCTTTGGGAGACGCTGGCGTTAAGCGACAGCGGCCTCAAAGGCACCCGGCGTGGTGTTCTTGAGATACTCAAGCGCCTTCTTGGCCGCCACAACCAGCGCGCCAAAGGCGGCTGCGTCATGGATGGCCATGTCGGACAGAACCTTGCGGTCCACCTCGATACCGGACTTCGACAGGCCGTCGATGAAGCGGGCATACGTCAGGCCATGCTCGCGCACGGCGGCGTTGATGCGCTGCACCCACAGGCCGCGGAATGTGCGCTTCTTGTTCTTGCGGTCGCGATAGGCATATTGCTTCGACTTGTCGAAAGCGGCCTTTGCGGTGCGGATGGTGTTCTTGCGACGGCCCCGAAAGCCTTCGGCCTGCTTGAGGACTTTTTTATGCTTGGCGTGCGAAGTAACGCCGCGTTTTACACGTGCCATGATCTATTCTCCTTGAAGCAGCCGGGCCTTATAGGCCGTTTGGCAGGTAATTCTTGATGACTTTCTTGCCGTCCGGTTCAGCCAGAACCATCGTGCCTCGGGCATCGCGAATGAACTTGTTGGAGCGCTTGATCATGCCATGGCGCTTGCCTGCGGCGGCAGCCAAAACTTTGCCGGTCGCAGTGATTTTGAACCGCTTTTTGGCAGCGGATTTGGTCTTCATCTTGGGCATTTTGCTCTCCTTAAATATAGGGGATG
>JANMQE010000196.1:0-16376 GCA_031370195.1 Phyllobacteriaceae bacterium | reverse complement strand
TCACTGCAATGCGTGGTGCCAATGACATTTGTGCTGTCGTGCCCGTTATTTCTCTGCTGTGACCTGATGGCTTGTGTCATCTTTTGACCGTTCTGCTGGCATTTGGTTGCCGGTCGCGATGTAATAAACCGTCTCAGCGATATTGGTAGCGTGGTCGCCAACACGCTCAAGGTTCTTGGCGCAAAACAGAAGGTGCGTGCAGGCGGTGATGTTGCGCGGATCCTCCATCATGTAAGTGAGCAGTTCGCGAAACAGGGAAGTATAAAGCGCATCGATCTCTTCATCGCGTTCGCGAACCTGTTCGAGGCGATCAACCGCGCGGGAAGCATAGGAATCGAGAACATCCTTCATCTGATTGAGCGCCAATTCTGCCAGAGCCTCTATGCTGCGATAGAGCTTTACCGGATGGCGGCTTTCTGCCACGGCAAAAGAGCGCTTGGCAATGTTTTTGCCCATGTCGCCTATACGCTCCAGATCGTTGGAGATACGAATGGCGCCAATGATCTCGCGCAGATCAATGGACATTGGCTGACGGCGGGCGATTGTCGATACGGCCTTCTCGTCGATATCGCGCTGGGCAACGTCAAGGAAATTGTCAGAGACAATCACCGACTGCGCCAACTTTCCATCGCCCTTGACCAGCGCCTGAACAGATTGCTCAATCATGCGCTCGGCTTGGCCGCCCATTTCAGCTATCTTGCTTGCCAAAAAGCTCAAGTCTTGGTCGTAAGAGCGGACCGTGTGTTGTGACTGCATCATTAGACTTGTCCTTCAGGTGCGGGCTTAGCCGAAACGGCCGGTAATGTAATCCTGGGTGCGCTTGTCATCCGGGTTGGAGAACATTTTCTCCGTCGGGCCTTCCTCAACCAGCAATCCGAGATGGAACATTGCTGTGCGCTGGGAAACGCGGGCGGCCTGCTGCATCGAGTGTGTCACGATGACGATGGTGAAGTTTTCACGCAATTCGTCGATCAACTCCTCCACCTTGGCGGTTGCGATCGGGTCGAGCGCCGAGCACGGCTCATCCATCAGGATAACCTCGGGATTTACGGCGATGGCACGGGCGATGCAAAGGCGCTGCTGCTGTCCGCCGGAAAGGCCTGTTCCCGGGCTTGAAAGGCGATCCTTCACCTCTTCAAACAGGCCAGCCTTGCGGAGACTGGATTCAACAACTTCATCCACCTCTGATTTTGACCGAACCATGCCATGAATGCGTGGGCCATAGGCGACGTTCTCATAAATTGATTTCGGAAATGGATTTGGCTTCTGAAACACCATTCCGACGCGTGCGCGCAATTGCACGACATCCAGCGATTTATCGTAGATGTCCTTGGAATCAATCTCGATCGTGCCCGTCACCCGACACGTCGGGATGGTATCGTTCATGCGATTTATCGCGCGCAAGAATGTTGATTTTCCACAGCCCGACGGTCCAATGAACGCCGACACTGAGCGTTCCGGAATATTGATCGACAGATTCTTGATGGCCTGTTTTTCACCATACCAGACATCGACGTTGTTTGCCTTGATCTTGTATTGGGGCAAGACCGGCTTTGCCACCACTTCTGTGGCGACCTGAGACATAGCGTTCATTTCTTTCCTCATGTGCCACCTACCAGCGGCGTTCGAAGCGTTTGCGAAGATAGATGGCGACACCGTTCAGGGCGAACAGCACGAACATCAGCAGGATAATTGCTGCCGCCGTGCGCGACTGGAAGCCAAGCTCAGGCAAATCCGACCAGAGGAAGATCTGAACTGGAAGGAGCGTAGCGGCATCCGTGATGCCTTTGGGAACATCAACAATAAACGCGACCATGCCGATCATCAAAAGCGGCGCGGTCTCACCCAGAGCGCGGGCGACGCCGAGAATGGTGCCGGTCAAGATGCCGGGAACGGCAAGCGGCAACATATGATGGAACACAGCCTGCTGATGCGATGCGCCAACGCCCAACGCTGCCTCTTTGATGGACGGCGGAACAGAACGGAAGGCGGCACGCGAGGCGATAATGATTGTCGGCAGGACCAACAGGGCGAGAACCAAGCCGCCGACCAGCGGCGCCGATCGGGGCATGCCGAAGAAATTCAGAAACATGGCAAGGCCAAGCAGACCGAAGATGATCGACGGAACAGCAGCCAGATTGTTGATGTTGACCTCGATAAAGTCTGTCATGCGACCTTTGCGGGCAAATTCTTCAAGGTAGATTGCCGCAGCGATGCCAATCGGCAGGCTGATGGCGAGCGTGATCGCGATGGTCAGCAACGAGCCAACAAGCGCTCCCTTGATTCCGGAAAGCTCCGGCTCACGAGAATCTCCTGATGTGAAAAATCGCCATGCAATGCCGTTCGACACAAGGCCGCGTTCTTGCAGCGTTTCCAGCACAACTGCTTCCTTGTCAGTTATGCGGCGATCCGCTTCGACTTTTGAGAATTGCAGCTGTTGCCATCGACCGGCTGGAACCTCGCCGATTGCCGTAGGCTCAATAAGAACGTCAGCATCAAGCGTCGAACCATTGATTGCTTTCACCCGGAACGCGCCATCGTTGGCGCGGATAATGGTCCCGACGTTCACTGCCTCAAACTTGCCAGTGATGCTGAATTTGTCATCCAGCTTAACAATTTCAATCGGCACACCGCCGGTGGATTTGACCACACCGGTTTGACTGCCCTTGTAGTAAAGATCTGCATCGGCACTCATGAGAAGCGGCACGTCGACTGTCTTGCCGATCAGCGACGGATCCGAAACAACCCTGGTGCGCAGATCATCGCCCGCGCCGGTGGACAGCAGACCGAGCAACGCTTTGCGGTCAGCACGACCGGACATGGCGGGAAACGCATCTTTCAACGCATCTTTGGCCATAATGGCAAAATCGCCTTTCGCGGGATTGGCGATATCGACCTTGCTGGCGGCTACGGTTACCGGAAGCGTCAGCGTGTGTTCGAAGAACGCCGGAAGACCCTTGCCAACAATGTCTACCACAAGAAACGTCAGGAACAGCGCGGTGATGCCGAGCGAGATCAATCCATATGCCCTGAAGCGGCGTTCTGCGCGATAGCGCCTGGCAACCAATTCCGAGCTTACTTCTGCTGTGCGTGGCGGCATCGGCATGGTAATGTCAGTCATATTGTTCCCGGTATTTCTGCACAACACGCAGTGCGATAAAGTTGAGGCTGAGGGTGATCAAGAAGAGGACAAGACCGAGCGCGAAGGCGGACAGCGTCTTGGCGGAGTCAAACTCCTGATCGCCTACGAGCAGGGTTGCGATTTGCACCGTTATCGTGGTCACCGCTTCAAGCGGATTGAACGACAGGTTGGCGGCAAGGCCTGCTGCCATGACGACGATCATTGTCTCGCCGATGGCGCGCGAGATTGCCAGGATGAACGCCGAAACAATGCCTGGAAGCGCAGCAGGAAGCACTACCTTCCTGATTGTTTCAGAATGAGTTGCGCCGAGCGCATAGGAACCATCACGAAGAGACTGCGGGACGGCGTTGATGACATCGTCTGAAAGCGACGAGATCAGCGGGACAATCATCATTCCCATGACAACACCGGCGGCGAGTGCAGACTCTGACGACACAGAAAGTCCGAATGCTTCTCCCCAGCCGCGGATCAATGGAGCAACTGTCAGGGCGGCAAAGAAGCCAAGCACGACTGTTGGCACACCCGCCAGCATTTCCAGAATCGGTTTGGCGTAGGCGCGCATCCGAGGGGACGCGTACTCGGCCATATAAATTGCTGCGAAGAGGCCAAGCGGTCCCGCAATAATGATGGCGATCAGAGTGATCAGGAGCGTGCCGACCAGTAACGGTATGAAACCGAACGACGCCGGGTCAGAGGTTGGTGACCATTGCAGGCCTGTGATGAAAGAGAACGCAGACACCTGCGAGAAAAAAATCAATGCCTCGAACAGCACAGACATCACAATCCCGACTGTGATGAGAATTGCAAACGCTGAGCAAGTGGCAAGAATTGCCAAAACAATTTTCTCAACCGTGTTGCGGGCACGAAAATCCGGCGAAATTTTTGGAAACGCGTAGGCCGCAGCGGCGGCGGCGGACAAGAGACCGGCATACTCGCCATAGGGCAGCGCACCGGCGGTTGCCGCACCGTAGACAAGTCCTGCGGCGATCAGAGCAAAAAGCGAGACATAAGCTCCATGATAGACGGGCAGCGAATGCATGCCGCCGGGTTTGTCTGCCAACAGGGCTAGCGCTTTCGAGCGACCAGCAACAAAGGCGGCGGACGCCATAAGCAAAAGACCGGTGTAAAAAATCAACATTGGAATGCCACCACCTTGAATCAGAATTTGGCCGGAAAGCGTACTTCAATGCGGGGTCAAACGGACAAGCTCCCGTTCATCTGACGCAATAAAGAAAACATGCTGGACCGGGCGACCGGTACATCCGCGATCGCCCCGTCCACATGCGCTGACTACATCAGCCCATCTGCTTTCAGGACCGACATGGAGGCGACCGCTTCCTTGGTGGCCTTCAACTGATCTTCCGGCAAGGTCACGAGACCTTTTGCACCGAGATAACCATCTTCGCCGAGTGCGGCATCTGACGTGTACTCGGTAAGGAATTCAGCCATGCCCGGAACAACACCGACATGCTGCTTCTTGGCATAAATGAACAGTGGACGCGCGACCTTGTAGTCTCCGGAAGCGATGGCTTCGTATGTGGGGATCACACCCTCAATCGACGCACCCTTGATCGAAGCTGCGTTTTCCTCAAGGAAAGAAAAGCCAAATATGCCGAAAGCGTCCTTGTTGGCCTGAAGTTTCTGAACAATCAGATTGTCGTTTTCACCAGCCTCAACATAGGCACCATCTTCGCGGATCGACTTCCAAACCTTTTCAAAAGCCTTGGCATCGTCCTTTTTGAGGGCCTTGAGTGATTCAATGCCTTCAGCGCCTTTTTCCATGACAAGCTCAGCGAAGGAATCGCGGGTGCCGGATGTCGGGGGAGGACCAAGCACTTCGATCTTCGTTGCCGGGAGCGCAGGGTCGATCTCATTCCACATCTTGTACGGATTGGCGACGAGCTTGCCATCGGCTCCCGGGATTTCCTTTGCAAGTGCAAGGAATACCTGAGTTTTGGTCAGGGCAACGTCAGCCGCTTCCTTCGACTGCGCGATTGTAAGACCGTCGTAGCCGACTTTGACCTCTACGATGTCGGTCACGCCATTCTTCACGCACGTTTCAAATTCACTTTTCTTGATGGCACGGGAGGCGTTTGTGAAATCCGGTGTTTCTTCACCAACGCCGGCGCAGAACAACTTCATGCCACCACCAGTTCCGGTTGATTCGACAACCGGGGTCTTGCCGGAAGCCTTGCCGAACGCTTCGGCAACCGCTGTTGTGAACGGATAGACCGTCGACGAGCCGACGATGCGGATCTCGTCGCGGGCCTGAGCAACGGTGGTAAATGCAGTGGCTGCCAGCAACGTTGCGGCGGCGAGGTTCAATACTCTCATGACAAACTCCCTGGGTGGGTTTTTCGTGACTGGCTTCGAACAGCCAGTCTTGCGCTGTTTTAGTTACTTCCAAACAATGGAATATGACGCTTTGAAAACAGTTTTATGACGATTCAAGTATCTGTTTTCGCTATGTTAATTGTTGGTTTTTGTATCGGGGTCGGTGTATACCGGGAGATAAATGGCAAATGTCGAGCCCTTGCCCAATTGAGAACTAATAGACAGCCTACCGCGGTGGCGGGTAATAATGTGTTTGACAATCGCCAATCCAAGACCGGTGCCTTTCTGCAAAGGTCCGCTGTTGGAGGATGCGCGGTAAAATCGTTCCGTCAGACGCGGGAGATGTTCTGCGTCGATGCCTGGCCCAAAATCGCGCACTGAAAGCGTGATTTCGCTAGAGCCGTCGATTGTCCGCTGTTTTATTTCCACGACAACTTTCTTGCCCTGCTTTCCGTATTTGCACGCATTTTCAACGAGATTCTCAACAACCTGGATAATCTCATCTCGCATTCCGCGGATGACAAAGGGGCCGTTGCCAAATTGCCGTTCAATTTCTACCTCGCTTTCTGTGGCAACCGGTTGCATGGAATCGATGGCCTCGTTGGTAACGGAAACCAAATCCAGTATCGTCGCGTCATCCGTCATGCTGCGCATTTCAAGCCGGGACAGAGACAAGAGGTCGTCGATAAGGCGGGACATGCGCGACGCCTGTTCCTGCATGATGCCAAGAAACCGGTCACGTGCTTTGGCGTCATCTTTGGCGGGGCCACGCAAAGTATCAACAAAGCCACTGATCGAAGCCAAGGGCGTTCTCAGTTCGTGGCTGGCATTGGCAACGAAGTCAGCGCGCATCCTGTCCAGTCTGCGGCTATCGCTGAAGTCACGGATCAATATCAGGCTTTTGGCCATACCACCGACGATGTCCCGAACCGGACATATATCCACACGCATCCAGCGTTCCATCGGCACGCGTTCGTGCATCTCGAAGTGGGTTGGTTGCCGGTTCTGCCTGACAAATTCAAGCGCACGGTGCATCTCAGGCGCCCTGAACCGAAGCAACAACGGCGCGCCGTTGTCAAACCGACCAAACTCGGCAGTTGCCATATTGTTAGCAGACACAATTTGCGCGCGCTCGTCCACAATAAACACGGGGAGAGGCAGCGCATTAAAATCTGCTTGTGAGAATCTGGTGAGCAGATCGGAATCATTACGTGCAGCGTCTCTGTAAAGTGCTGCATCGACCCGCTCCTTTGGCATCAAATGCCAGACCAGGTATACGACGACCAAGGCCATCACTGTGTAGAGCCAGTTTGCAGTTGTTGGCCCACCAAACAAATTTGCCAACGCAAAACCAAACGCGGCCATCGAGAACGCTTCGGCAATTTGCTGCCTTCTTTGACTTGCATTCATTAGCTATTTCAAACCCGCCGGGTAAGCGCCAATCGCACTTACGAACTGTTTTCTTCTTTTCATCTGGACGCACGTCAACGGTGCCAATAGCATGAAGGCGAAAACTGCACCAAGGTGAATCCGATGGCGAAAAAGGCTGACAAATTGAGACAGGGTGATGACAAGCCGAATAAAAAACGACCGGTCATTGCCGCAGTTGCACCACCTCTCGCAAAGCCCGCAGCAATAACAGCCACGTCGCCTGCGCCAATCGCTGTAACATTCGACGGCAAGACCTATCAGTTCAACATCGACGACCCTGTGCTTCCGGCCTGGATAGAGGAAAGCGCGCTTTCATCAGGCGGATTTCCTTATGAAAAAAAGCTTGATGAGGAAGACTATCTCAAAGAGCTGGAAACGCTCCAGATCGAGTTGGTCAAACTGCAAGAATGGCAACTTTCAAGCAAAGAACGCGTTGTTGTAGTTTTCGAAGGGCGGGATGCTGCCGGCAAAGGCGGCACCATCAATGCGGTACGCCAGAACATGAACCCGCGCACCGCGCGTAATGTAGCGTTGCCCAAACCGAGTGATACGGAACGTGGACAATGGTACTTTCAGCGATACGCCCTGCAGATGCCAACTTCGGGCGAGTTCGTGACCTTTGACCGATCATGGTACAATCGTGCCGGCGTAGAACCCGTGATGGGCTTTTGCACACCGGCACAGCATGAGGAATTTCTGCAAGAAGCGCCAAACTTTGAAAAAATGCTGGTAGGCGACGGTATTCATTTATTCAAGATTTGGCTTGAACTTGGCCAAACCATGCAACTCAAGCGATTTCATGAGCGGCGTCATAGCCTGCTAAGACATTGGAAATTCTCTCCAATGGATGTCGCCGGCGTTTCCAAATGGAGCGACTACACTGAAAAGCTTGATCTGATGCTGAAGCGCACACATGCCAAGATCGCACCATGGACGGTTGTTCGCTCCAATGACAAACGTCGAGCAAGGCTTGAGTCAATTCGTATGGTTCTTTCCCGCATTGAGTATTCAGGCAAGGATAAGGCGGCTATTGGCGAGGCAGACTCCAAAATTATTGGTAGTGATTTCAAGCGTATTTTATAGCGCGTGGGATTTTTCCGGAGATTGGTTTTGCCTGTATGCGGCATGGTGGGTTGTTTTCTCCCATTGATGAGGTGCCGTAAGTAATTTCCAAACTGCCCGCCATGCGGCCATGCTTGCCAATAGCCAATACATCGGCAAATAGGCTACAATTGCAATCACAGGTTTATTGCTGACGCGCTTCCAACAGGAGGCTGCAAGTAACGAGTAAAAGAGGTGCCCAAGAGCCATGATTGATACGTCAATACAAACTAATATACTTGACGTTATATCGACTATATTGAATGTTGATATGAAGTAAATTAATTGTATAATTGAAATTGAGTAAAGTAACGGCGATAATATAAAACAAACCATCAATATCTCAAAAATAATACTATTGATTTTATTTATATTTATATCAAGATCACGAAAACTACGGTTGTGCACCAAGAAAGTTTGCATCCAGCCTTTAATCCATCGCGTTCGCTGCGGCAGCCATTGATTGAAATCCGTCGGCGCGTCCTCAAGCGTCGGGCTAAAGATGGTTCCGCAACGATAACCGCTTCTGTAGAGACGAATGCCCAGATCGGCATCTTCAGTGACGTTGAAGGGATCCCAACCAAGGACATCAATCAATGCAGACCGCCGGAAGTGATTCGACGTGCCGCCCAAAGGAAGGGGGGCGCCAATCCTGTTCAAATAGGGAAGCAGTCCATGAAAATGAGCCGCATATTCAAATGCAAACATTTTTGACAGCCAAGATTGGTCGGGATTTGCAATGTCCAACGGGGCCTGAAGGCAAGCAAGGACCTCAGGCTCACTCTGAAATCTAAGGCATGCCTCTTTCAACTGATGCGGATGCGGTCTGTCTTCTGCATCATAGATCACGACGAACTCGCCGGTGCAGGTGCCAAGCGCATAATTCAACGCTTTCGGTTTTGTTCGCGGAAGCGAAGGTGGCACGCAGATCACGCGATGCGGCGCGGGCAATCGCATCCGCCCAAGCGCAGTTATGGTTTCCTTGTCGTCAGCTTCGCAAACATAAAGCACCTCCAAACGGGAAGCGGGCCAATCCAGCCTCGACATGGAGCGGACTAGTTGTGGAACAACGGCAGCCTCGTTGTGCAAAGCAATCATGACTGAATAGACGGGGAAAATTTTGCAGTTTTTGGTTTCGGGAAGTTGCCGTGCGGTCGATTGCATTGCTCGCCATGCGGCAAAGCGGATTGCAATGCCAATCCCAAAGAGGACAAGTGCAATGAGATGGAGTACAAGCAGCGTTGGCCACATTGCGACCCATAGAAAAATTGGAAACAGGGATACAAAAACGCCCAGCGTGAAAGCCTGCCAAGGCACAAGAGTGTCTTTTGCCGACAAGTGGGGCCAACGTTGGTGCAATTTGTTGATTGCACTTTCCACTTGCGTTTGTTCTAAACTGGCCTCTATCGCATCTCGAATTGTGCCAGGCACGCAAATACGGAAATTCGCACGCATGGACGGTGTTTTCGCAAAAAGCCCTGCCAGCTGGTTTTCAGACCGAATATCTGGTGCCATGTACAGCACTAGGTTTGCATTTTTGCCACGGCAACATAGCAACGCGGTACGCCCTGGCGAGGCAAGTGGCGCGGTCAGATTTGGCAACAGGCGCTGATGATCTATTGACGATTCAAAGGGAATGCCCAGGTCCGCAGCAAGCAAACTATAGTAAGCACGAAGGTCGAGATGTCCTGACGTGCATAACTCATGGACAAAAGTCGCCCCTGTGGATTTGGACCGCTCCATGGCCGCAGTCACAATGTGCTGAGGGATGCCAAGTCTAGCCAGCCGTTCAACCGCACCTGCATACAACTCGTTGGTGTTGGCGCGTTCAGCGCGTATCTTTGCAAGCGGAGCGGCGCTATTGCCTTTCGCTGCGCTGGAGCTGCTTTCCAAGCGTTCAACAATGATGGCAAACTGCTCGGACAATGTCGTCACGCCAGTATCCAGCCCGGACGGTATGTGTTCCATTTTGCCAATCCATATGGTGAGGAGGCAGAGCGGCCAATGGCCGCTTCTGCGTAGTGCAGACGGTGCAATCTATTTTTGCTTTGCCGCATTTCGAGCGAGAGAGGACTCTGTCTCTGGCTGCAGCGCGCCTGTACCAGCTCAATTCAAGCGGCAAATACCCGCAGTCGGCTTTCATCCTCAACAAGCGCGCGATTTATGTTCCAAACACGCTTGAACGCTTCCAGCTGAATTCGATCAATTTCGAATAAGCCAGCGTAAGTTTGCACCCTGCCGAAGCGCACAGGCTGCCCGACTATTGTCTCAGAACATCCAGTCTGCCTGATAATCCGCCGCAAGAATGCGTCGTAGACCGTGACAATATGGTCAAGTCCAGCAAGCAGCCCCACCTCGCCCATACCGGCGATCAACTCGACAGTCGCCTTTGAGATTGTTGTCGATTCGCGCTGGTCGCGCGCATCAGGAAGGCGGATGCAGAATCTGCTGCTTTCCCAGACGAGCGGGTTCTCAACTGGCCCACACTCGGTTGTGATTTGAGAGAAAACATCCCTAAGCATGTTGGGACCTGTTGTTGGCAGCAACCTCAATGACCCTTGAAGTCTGCCGAAATCGTCCAGAGAAAGAACATAGAGTGGATTCTCATTGTCAAAGTCATCAATCTCCCAATCGCCTCGAATAGGAACATCCCAGCGCAAACGGTCGTAAAATACTTGCTTGCGCAGCCGATGCATTGCATCAAACAAGTGTGGAAATCTTGTTTTGTCGTGTCCATAGACCAGCTTAATCATCATACACCCCCAATGTGCACGTTGATATTGGCTGCGCGCGAAGCGTGTTCATACTAATCGAAAGGACAGGCGTATCAATTTGAGACTGACATAGGTTTTGAAGAGAAAAGCGATTTCTCTTGAACATAGATTGATCTATCGATTAAGAATTCAAATGACGGTAATTATGCCAAATTTTATTCCTTTTGCTACAGCGTGTGTCGTGTTAAGTACATCCAGTTTGTAGTGTATTTTATTTAGAAAATACTTCACAGTGGATATGCTGATATTTAATATTTCGGAAATTTCGGATGCGGTTTGCCCTAACGCACAAAATTGAAGTATCTCACGTTCTCGTTCACTTAGATCTGGAGCTGCATCCGACACGGCCCCTCCAACCCTCTTGTGAAAAAAATTTGCGAGTATTACGAAGTCGCGCAAATACTGTCTGCGCATATCTTGCCAATCGCGATCATTATAGTCGCCAGTGACACTAAACAAGGCTCGGGCACCTGACCTGCCACGAATGGGAATCGAGAGACCTTGCCTACCGATACCGTATTCGCGTGCCAGTCCGATCATCTTGTCACTTTCTGGAAGTTTTTGTTTCAAGCGCTGCCAATCAAATGGCAACATCTCTGACAACCCGGCCAAAAGAACCGGGTCCTTGCGTTCGGCAAACGATCTTTTGTACTCCAATTGCCAACTTTCAGGATACGTGACCAAAAATTTGGGTTTCCTTGACGCAAATGAACGCTTATCCACGGTGATATAGGCTGAGTGCTTTAATTCATAAATCTCACATAATGACTTCATAAAATACGAATCCGCCGATTCTTGAGCAACTCCATTGCTTGTTGTCTCTCTCGTATAAAGAGCGTCCAGCACACGTTCCATGGCAAATGATGACACTGCAAATCCATCCTATGATCGACTTTAATCATCAAATCACCTTATGGCGCAACAATCCATGATCTAAATTTTGCAGCCGTCGATTTCAAGCAGTCGTTTGCGATTTACGATGTGCGATATTTCCCTTCAAATCAGGGTGGCGCTGGTGCATAGAAGTCTCATGAGTATAAAAGCCATCTGCTTCGCTTGCTCGCTACTTGTGGCGCTTTCCATTGCTGCGAAAGCGCAGAAAGCTGGCGAGATTCCGAATTTTCTCGGTCCGGGCAACGTTGCAGCAAGCTCTGCCACTGAGCAACAACAAAGCATCCATTTTGTAACCACGTTGGATTTTCCGCCGTTCAACTTTTTGGATACCGACGGGCGTCTCACCGGTTTTAACGTCTATTTGGCCAGACAGGTCTGTGCCGAGCTTGCACTTGCGGCCAATTGTATCATCCAAGGCATGCCGTGGGATGAACTTGAACCAGCATTGGCAAAGGGGCAGGGAAATGCCATAATTGCAGGTGTTGCAGCAACCGAACTTTCCCGGGAAAAGTACGTTTTTTCCAAACCCTACCTGCGCGTTCCTGCCCGCTTTGTTGCGCTACGGACAAGCGGCGCCAAATTTGCGTTCAATTCCGGCCTTGCGGATACCAAGATTGGCATTGTTGCTCACTCCGCGTTTGACGTGGCGGCAAGATCACTTTTTCCTAAGGCTGGTATTACAGGTTATGCAAGCGACCAGCTTCTGATCGCGGACCTTAAGTCGGGTGATGTCGATCTGATTTTCGGCGACGGCGTGCGCCTTGCATTTCTTCTTTCGACTGAAGCCGGTGACGCGTGTTGCGACTTTGTCGGCGACCCCTACTTCTTGCCACACTTCCTTGGTGAGGGTATGCGGGTTGCCTTCCCTCTGGAGAATGAAAGCCTGAAAAGACAAGTTGATCTCGCGCTGAAGTCTCTGCAGAGGAAGGGCAAGATCGACGAACTCTATATGCGGTTTTTTCCCAAAGGCTTTTACTGATGCACCCTAGCGCACAGCGGTCGTCAATTGACGGGCAATCGCCTTTCCATAGGGCCCGGCGAGCTTGAACACACCTTGTACAAGGGATAGTTATGACTGCTGCGAACCTGCCAGACCTTCATATCACACCAGAACTGCTGGCTGCCGCCAGAGAGTCCAAAGCGTGGCCGTTTGAGGAGGCGCTGAAGGTTGTCAAACGGTATGAGAAAACCCGATTTCCAGAGACAGTGTTGCTGGAGACCGGGTATGGGCCGTCCGGCCTTCCGCATATTGGAACGTTTGGTGAAGTCGCCCGGACGACCATGGTGCGTAATGCGTTTCGGGTGCTGACGGAAGATCGGGTAAAGACCAAGCTCTTGTGTTTTTCCGATGATATGGACGGAATGCGCAAGATTCCGGACAACGTGCCAGACCGGTCGTTCCTTGAGCCACACCTTCACAAGCCTCTGACGATGGTTCCCGATCCGTTTGGGGGCAAGTTCGAAAGTTTTGGTCACCATAACAAAGCGATGCTGCGCCGGTTTCTTGATACATTCGGTTTCAATTACGAATTTGCCAGCGCAACTGACTATTATAACTCCGGTCGTTTCGACAAGATTCTTCTGCACGCGCTGGAGAAGTATGACGCGATCATGGATGTCATGCTGCCAACGCTGGGGACCGAGCGACAGGCGACTTATTCGCCGTTCCTGCCAATTTCCCCAAAGTCAGGCCGCATTCTTTACGTCCCCATGAAATCAGTTGACCCTGCGGCCGGTACCATCACGTTTGATGATGAGGACGGTGTGGAGACGACGCTGGAGGTCACCGGAGGCCGTGTGAAGCTTCAGTGGAAGCCAGACTTTGGCGCACGTTGGGCGGCGCTTGGCGTTGATTTTGAGATGTTTGGCAAGGATCATGGTCCGAATATGAACGTTTATGACAAGATATGCGCTGTGCTGGGTGGGCGCCCACCGGAACATTTTGTCTACGAACTGTTTCTTGATCAGGAAGGGCAGAAAATCTCAAAATCGAAGGGCAACGGCCTGACAATTGATGAGTGGCTGAAGTATGCGCCGACGGAGAGTCTGGCGCTCTACATGTTTCAGAAGCCGAGAACAGCCAAGCGGCTGCATTTTGACGTCATTCCGCGCGCGGTTGACGAGTATTTCGCGTTCCTTGCCGCTTACCAAACTCAGGGTGCGAACCAGCGCCTCGCCAATCCGGTCTGGCACATTCACAATGGCAATCCGCCGCAAGAGGTCATGCCGGTGCCATTCTCACTGCTTCTCAATCTGGTCAGCGCCTCCAATGCTCAGGATAAAGACGTACTCTGGGGGTTCATTTCCCAGTATGCGCCGGGCGTCAACTCGCAGACGCATCCGAAGCTTGATGAGCTGGTCACTTTCGCCATCCGCTATTTCGACGATTTTGTGAAACCGGCAAAAAAATTCCGGGCTCCGGATGAGGTGGAAGTCTCAGCGTTGGTGGCGCTCGAAGAGGCACTTGCTGGCTTGCCGCCGAAAAGCGGCAGCGAAGAAATCCAGAACGCAGCGCTCAATGTCGCCCGCAAGATCGAACGCTTTCAAGACCATGCCAAGAAGAGCCCGGAAGGTGGACCTGGAGTATCAGTGACTTTTTTCCAGATGATTTATCAGGTACTGATTGGCCAGGAGAAGGGACCGCGTTTCGGATCATTCGCCGCTCTGTTCGGCACTGACAAAACGCGCGCTTTGATCGCCGATGCACTGGCGGGGAGACTTGTCTGACTGGGTCAGACTCTCACGGCGTCGTCATTTCAATGCCAACAGGTGGCTGGCCATAAATGCCGCGTTTTGACGCTTTAGCCGCTTCACCAATACTCGCAAGTGCTGCGTCCGCGTTGCTCCTTGCCCACCCGTGCTCAACCAACCAAACTGCAGGGTCCTGTCCCTGCAGCAGACATTCGGTCACAATAGCCTTATCCCTTATCCTCTCAGGCAAATGGCAATTCAGCGCGCGCCCTTGCAAATAGTTGCGAAACGCAGTTCGTGCGACCATACCGCACGGCCAGTTACTGCCGGTTGGCGTTACACAGGTTTCGCCGACGGCGACCACGTCAATCCCCGGTATCACGAGCGCAGAATCTCCGATTTGCAGGATTCCAGCAGATGTGGCGACGGCGTTGAAAACGAGGCGCCACCTTAAGGATTGCTTCGCAGGGACTGTTGGCTCAATGTTTGGCGCTGCCGGTGGTGTAGGCTGTGGCAGGGATGCAACCCGCTCTAACGGGCCTTCACCCAACAGGGGCATTGCCACAACACCATTGCCGACATTTCTTGACTTGCCAGCTTCTGCTGTGATCGGAATAGGTTTTGATGCTGATCGGGTTCTGGCAAACGAATTTGGAGGGTGTGCGCGCGTAAAGGACAAGACGAAACTGTCAGGATTTGTCACGGTCCGACCGGCAAGCATAACCAGACCAATCAGACCAGCCAGTCCCAAGGCCAAGACCAATGGTAGCGACCGGATCATCGCCTATTGGCTCGCCCAGACGATTCGACCGATCCAGTCTATCTCAGATGATACGAACGTTCGATTTGGATGATCCGGGTTCAACGACACAAGCTCCACCGCTTTAACCGTTTGCCGGTGAAGGAGTTTTGCCAATACCTCGCCGCCGTGCGTTCGCACAACAACACGATCTCCCTTCCGCGTCTGGGCTGATTTGTCGACTAGCAACACATCTCCGTCACGGTAAAGCGGCATCATGGATTCGCCGGAGACTTCTACCGCCATGATGTTTTCACTGCCCGGGCCGGGGAAAGAAATTTCGTCCCAACCCTCGCCCGCCGGATAGCCGGCATCGTCGAAATAGCCACCATCTCCTGCTTGCGCCTGACCAATTAGCGGGATCACGACGTTGCGGGACGAACGGATCGCTTGGGTTCCGGCGGCGAGGAGCGCAACAAACTCGTCGAGCGTTGCGCCCGTTGCCTCAAGCACTTTTGCCAAAGATTCGGTAGAGGGCCAGCGGGGCCGGCCATCGTTGCTGGTGCGCTTGGATTTGTTGAACGACGTCGGGTCTAAACCGGCGCTCTTGGCCAAGGCTGACGCCGACAAATCGTTGCGCGCAGCAAGGCGATCTATGGCAGACCATACACGATCATGAGATAACATTGGGCAATCCCGAAAAAACAGAGCTGGCTCGAATTCGTCCGATTTAATTCCTATTTTGTCAATTGCAGAAAGTCCAGTGTGGTTGTTTTCCTCCACAAAAAAAGCCGGGCACGCCCGGCTTATAGATATCACACTTTACATCATTCTATTCGTCAACTGGCACTTCAAATGCAGGAGCGATCGGGCCCAAGACCGTAAGATCGCGAACATTTTTCTGAACTGCAACCGCTGCAAACCCGCTTACCAAAAACGCCATGGCGAAAAAGCCCTTCTCGCTTGGCAACAGTGCGGCGTTCCACAGTCCGATGACGAGCAAGGCAATTGATGATCCGAGGGCGACCCAGCATAGACCGTAGTAAATGTTCGTTACCGGTATGCCTTCGATGCGGTCGCGAACTGTTTTCTGCAATGAGACTGCTGAGAACAGTCCAAAGAGTATAAGCGTAAAATAGTAGCCCTTTTCATTGAGCTGCATTTGGGCATTCCAGAGACCGTAAAGATAGCTCAAAGATCCGGCTATCAGAACTGCCCATGATGCAAAAACAAAGGCACTTGTCGGACGAAGCTGTTGATTCATGTGTTT
>JANMQE010000194.1:0-1661 GCA_031370195.1 Phyllobacteriaceae bacterium | reverse complement strand
GAAAGCGACCCCTCCTCCGACACAACGCCGACGCAGCCAAAGCCCTTGCCGGTAATCTCCATGATCGCATCGCGCATGCCGGTGCCCGCCTTGACCAGCGGAATGCGCTCGTCGCGATGCATGACGTCGGCGACATGTGTGAGATTTGCGCCAAGCTTGCCGCCGGGATGGAACTTGTGAAAATCGCCGGCCGTAAATCCGCGCGATTCCAAGAGCGCCACCGCCAACGCATCGCCAATGGCAAGCTGCATCAGGGTTGAGGTCGTCGGCGCAAGGCCATGCGGGCAAGCTTCTTCCGCTTTCGGCAGTTTCAACACAACATCCGCTTCACGCGCCAGCGTCGAACTTGCGCCAGAAGTGACCGCAATCAACGGAATTCTGTAGCGGCGCGAATAGGCAACAATGCCCTTCAGTTCCGCCGTTTCCCCCGACCAGGACATCGCCAAGATCACATCGTCCCGCGCGATCATGCCAAGGTCGCCATGGTTTGCTTCCGCCGGATGGACAAAAAAAGCGGGCGTGCCCGTCGAGGCCAGCGTCGCCGCAATCTTGGAGCCGATATGCCCGCTTTTGCCGACACCGGTCACAATCACCCGGCCCTTGCCGGCCGCCAAAGTTTCCACAGCCATCGCGAATGGTTCAGCCAGTCCATTGTCGAGCGCTTCGATCAGACTGTTCAGTCCGCCAAGCTCCGCGCTGATCGTTCGCATCGCGCTCTTGGCGGCTTCGCTGCGGGCGGAAATTGGTGATTTGCCTGTTGTGTTCATGCCGCTGGGTTAAATCAAAGCCCCGGAAAGTGCAAAGCGCTTTTGAATTTCCACGCCTTGCCAGCAATGGGAAAGGAAACGTTAACCACGCGCGTTTACGTTTCGGTGACAGTTTTTGCATTCCCGAAGGTGGACATGGTCCGGCCCCGACGCATCATTGCGCGCTCTTTTGAATACGCACCGCGCATGTCGGTGGCGTTGGCGTGCGCGATGATGCTGTGTTTGCAAGTCCCCGCCGCCGTCGCCCAAGAGAGCGGGCTGCGCGGCACCGTTAAAGAACCGGTGCAGGAAGCGGTGGATCCGTTGGCCAAGAAGTCGAAAAAGAAACTCACAAAGCTTGAGGCGGCGCAGGCGGCAGTGTCAACCCCGATTGCACGCTATGAACCGGCCGATCTTGACCCGAACGCCAACAATGACGCCGCTGCCGATGACTTCAACGCAGCAGGCAGGCCAACCTCTGAGCCAACCAAACAGCTCACATCCAGAAACACCACCGACGCCGCTACCCCGGAGTTGGGCTCGCAAGGCGCCGCTCCTGCAGCAATTGATCCCCTGACCACCGGGACAGCCGCAAGCGACGAGGATGTGCCCGAACCATTCAGCCCTGTCGAAAGCGCGGGAACGCTGGAACGCGAAGACATCGCGCGCATGCGCAAGGACAATCTCAAGCAAGACCCGATTGAGGGTCTCGACAGGACTGCCGAAACCGAACCTTTCGCGGCGCCAGGGATTACCGCAGGGGCCTTCACCTTGCGCCCGACACTGGAACAGGGCGTTCGCTGGACCAACAACTCAGACAATTCCGCAACCGGTGCAGCCGCGCTGATATCGGAGACAAACCTTCGCCTGCGCGCACAGTCAAACTGGCCTCGTCACCGGCTCAACCTCGAGGCG
>JANMQE010000190.1:0-2045 GCA_031370195.1 Phyllobacteriaceae bacterium | reverse complement strand
CTGAAGAAATTGCAGGATGAACTTGGCGTGGCCTATCTCTTCATCACGCACGACCTCGGCATTGTGCGCCGCATCGCGCACCGCACGGCAGTGATGCTCAAGGGGCAGCTGGTGGATGAGGGCCCGACGACGAAAATCTTCGCGCCGCCCTATCATCCCTACACGGAGAATCTTCTGGCTTCCGTGCCGGAAATGCGCACGGATTGGCTCGAAAGCGTCCTGAAAAAGCGCGGCGGGTCCAAGCGCGAGCGGCAGAAGGCGGCGACCCCCGGCGGCTGAGTTTATCAGTTGCCACCGTCAAATAAGCGCTCGATGTGCACCGGCCATTGTCGCGGGCAAATCGCGATAAGGTCATAACGTACGGATAGTTTTGCGAAATCCCGTTGCCGGGCTAGCCAGATATCTCCGGCAGATTCGATGCGCCGTTGGGCTGTTATCGTGATGGCGTCCATGGCCTCAAGCACAGTTGGCCGGGCTTTAACCTCGACCATGATGATGAGGTCCCTCTTGCGCGCGATGATATCCACTTCGCCGCTGTTGGTTTTGAAGCGCTTGGCAACGATCCGGTAGCCCTTGACACGCAGATACCAGGCCGCAAGCCATTCGCTGCGGTGGCCCCGGCGCTCGGCTTCCTGCTTTCCAGGGCGCTTAGCCATTGGTCCCGGACTTCATGGCAAGGATGCGCTTGTAGAGATCGCCCTTGGGCTCGCCGGTCAGGCGCGAGGCTTCGGCAGCGGCCTTTGAGGCTGGCATTTCGGCGATGAGCGAGCGCAGAAGCGTGTCGATATCGGCCGTGCCAACCGCCTGATCAGCTGGCGGCGCAACAACAATAACGATCTCGCCGCGTGTTCGAACATCGCTCGAATAGCGCTCCAATAGTGTGCGGAAATCCGCACGGGTGATTTCCTCGAAGCTTTTTGTGAGCTCTCGGCACACCGCGCCGATGCGGGCGTCGCCAAAGACGGACTTCATGTCTTCGAGCGTCTCTGTCAACCGGTGCGGGGCCTCGTAAAAGACCAGCGTTGCGTCCAATGCGGCGAGCGTGGCAAGGCGGCTCCGGCGCTGGCCTTGCTTGGCTGGCAGGAAGCCATCGAAGAAAAAGCGCTCTGTGGCAATTCCCGCAGATGACAATGCAGCAAGCACGGCAGACGCGCCGGGGATGGGCACCACGCGGATGCTGCGCTCTTTGGCAAGTGCCGCGATGCGCTCGCCTGGATCGGAAATCAGCGGTGTGCCTGCATCTGAGATGAGCGCAACGGATTTGCCTGAGGCGATGTCATCAAGCAGGCGTTCGCCGGATGAGGCCTCATTGTGAACATGGTAGGACACGGTCTTGGTGGAAATGCCGTAGCGGTCGAGAAGGACACGGGATGTGCGCGTGTCTTCGCAGGCGACAAGATCACTGGCGGCCAACGTCTCCAGCGCCCGCAGCGTGATGTCGGCCAGATTGCCGATCGGCGTGGCAACAATATAGAGCGCAGGTTCCAGCGGTTTGGCCTGCATGACGGCATCGCCGATGCGGAATGTGCGGGTGTTTTCCATCAGGCGGCTCTCTTTGAGAGATGGGTTTAGAGCATTGCACCATGGACCGAAAGCACGATGCAGAAAGAATTCGGCAACCCTGCCACTGTAAGGATGATAAAGGACAAGGGATTTGCCGGTTTTCACCGGACGGGGAGATTTTGCACATGTTGTCACGCCGGAGATTTTTGCATGGCGCAGCGGCGCTAGTGGGGGCCGGGTTGGTCCCGGGGCGCGGCTTTGCGGCGGCGGGCGGTGCGGCAAGCGCCGGTTACTTCTATCCGGAAGAATCCTTGCCGCATGAGCGGACCTTCATGCAGTGGCCGGTGAACCCGCAAGTCCACGACGATGCGGCGTTTTTGCAAACGCTGCAAAAGACAATCGGCGATATTGCCAATAGAATCTCTGAATTCGAGCCGGTGGTCATGATGATGGCGAAGGATCATGAAGAGGCTGCGCGCAAACTGCTCGGACAGAAGGTTGAAATCTGGGACATTGCGACCGATGACCTCTGGGCGCGCGAT
>JANMQE010000156.1:0-3674 GCA_031370195.1 Phyllobacteriaceae bacterium | reverse complement strand
CGAGCGACATCCCATCCAAACAGCGTCCAAGCGGATGCTGGAAGCTTACTCAACTTCTGACACGCTCCCTCGTCGCTAGCCGCACGAACGAAGCATTTCGCAAATTGCTTTTGGGTTCCAATGGTTCCCGATCGGAAGATGGTACATCTAACCCCAACTGATGCGACGAACTTGTTTTTATCCCGGTATGGGAAGGTTATCCCTGAAGCTTGGGGAGTTACGCTTCCCTTCCGCCAGCCGCTTAAGTCTAACTGATCCCCCAGGCGTAGTCGAATCGGGCATGAAGCAACTTGTGGAAGTCGCTTGACGCCTAACTCGGATATGACCACATTTTGATGGGAGACTTGTGTGTCCAGCCTTAGCTCCGGCTCTCGAAGATGGTCCGCTCGCCGAAGACTTGCAAGAACAGAAGATCAAAATTGCCGCGACAAGCAAGAGTATGTTGTTATTGCTTCGCGGCGAAGCAGTAACTGACAGCCACCAATCTAAAAGGAGCCTCGATAAACAACTTTATGTCGGACCCGTCCCGAGGAAGTCAAAATCATAGAAAATCATAGAAACTGCTTGCCTAAAATTAATTCTTTGAGACAATTCACTGAATTCCACGCATTGAGTCATGAGGAAGGCCACGCGTATCATTTGCATCATCGCGTGAGGCGCGCGTTGCGAACCGTCCTAAATGCATGCGTGCGGCTATATGTTACAAGGGCACTCTCCTTACTTTCCTGATTCGAGCTACTAACCATGTCCATCCGAAACGTTCGCGATTTTTGGCAACCCACTCAATGTATTACTGAAAATTGGAGATAGATCTATGACGATCGAAAGCGTCAAACAGTTTTTGGAGACAGCTCAATCCGATAATGGTTTGCGGATGAAACTGACTGCGATCGATGTGACAGATCGGTCAGCGACACTCGATGCAGTAGTGAAGCTCGCGACGGAGTCGGGTTTTGCTTTCACTGCTGAAGAATTCTTGACTGTTGCTCATGACGAGATTACTCGCCGGCAGCAGGCGGGGGAACTATCGGACCAACAGCTTGAGGAAATCTCAGGGGGGTTCGGGGGGGATTCTACAATTCTATTGATTTTAGCTGTTATTCTTATCGGAGCAGGGATATTCGTTAAGGGAGATAGCACGGCAGCCGTAAAAGGGGACCAGTTGAGACGGGGGTGACCTAGGAAGCATGCGGCCTAGGGAAGCGGCCATAGTTCCCGGCAACGGGCATGGTCGTCCCCCCGATCCTGCGCGAAAGACATTCCAGAACAAATCGGGATAGCCACAAAGAAAATCAGCGATGTCGTTAGACGCGGTATCATAAGTCTTCGTTCCATTGCAACGAAAGAATCCATGTAAGTCCTGGGTTTTAGGTGGGAGTCATTCGTATAAAATCTGGCGACTCAGACCCATATCCAGTTCTGCGGTAGGGTTCCCCCGCCGCTAACAGCTTCAGTCTATCCGATGCAACAGTTGCCCAGCAAGCAGCCAGCGCCGTAACCCACGAAGTTTCTAGCCAACCTGTGGAAAGGAAGGAGTTAGGCCGCTAGCGCCCACAGTGTTTAGTCAACGTTGTGGAAAAGCTGCCGATGGTTGGATCGAGCTAAGGTTATCCGCTTCAACTTCCTTGACTTCGTCAAGCGTCATGCCCCAAGTGACTTTGCGGAAATCGAAGTCACGGACTCGATGCGACCATTGCCGTTTATTGAAAGCTGCTATTTTGGCGGGATCGGCCGGCGGTTCCGCGCGAAGCACGAACGACATTCGCTTAGACGCAATCTGCAAGCCCTCTAGCTCAGCGATCACTTCATCGTAGGTCTGGTACCGATCGACTGGATCATAAGCCATCATCGTTCGCAAGATGTTCGATAGCTGGCTGGGAGCATCCGGTCGCAGTTCAGCGGCCGATTTTAACTCCATATTTTTGACCAAATGCTTGCCCGGACTAATGGTGGGCACTTTGTGATGGGCCAGTAGTTCGAAGAGCAGCGCCCCTAAGCAGTAAATGTTTTGGATGCGGCATTGTTCGCCGCTGTACCTATCTGTCTTATAGTCCTTGTCGTCAAACTCCGGCGCGCGATAACCGGCGGAAGAAAACCTTGTCAGCCTTTCTAGATCCCTTGGCATGGATTCCAATGATTGCCGCGACATCGCTCGTTTGTCGGGCTCGCTAAACAGCCACTTTCACTTTCCGCATCCACTCTGGATGACACTATGTTGATTCACCATCGATTCATTGAGATACGCACGGAACCTGAGGCTGGGAAAAATGTTGACGGGGAGTAACATTCGATAAAACGTGTGCCGAAATCTACTCGCATACTCGGCTAGCGGATCGACAGGAAAAATCATCCCCCGTAATACGCTTCTTATTCAATCAAGTTCACTTCAGTCGAGTCGATCCTATACTTGTCGAACGATCGAACAGATCCGATTTCCACCTGCAGATGTTCCAATCTGTACACGCCACGTCCAAATCGTGGAGGGGAACTTTTCGCGTTGGAGGGGTCCGGCGAAATTCGGCCACTATCCCGATCGCGTAGTTAGTGCTTACCGATTTTCCAAGTGAATACGATTCCCCCAGTGAGCCACAAAGCGAAAAACGCAAAAGCAAGGGAAGTCCTTAACGTTAATGGTAGGCAGTACTGAAAAGCAGTCCTCTGCATCAAGTAACCTGCTCCACTGCTACCAGGTTCAAAAACCAAAGGTGGTCCAAATCGATCATCTGGATTCTCAAGTTGGATGGATGCATTTACGTCCTCTCCAAAAAACATGGTTAGGGAAATGGAGCCAATCGATATTTCTGACGAACCTGGCGTTCCAATCTTAATCTGACCATTGGTGTCAATTTCGATTCGAGTCCAACCGCTTTGAACGTGGATTGGTGGTTCAAACGGTTACGCGTCCTCGCCGCTAGCCGCCTTAGTCTATCCGATCCCCCTGGCGTCGTCGAATCGGCTGGATGCCAACTTGTGGGCGCTTCCTTTCGCTGGCTCCGGCTACGTCCACATACAGATGGGAAGCCTGCGGCTAAGTGACAAAATACGATGAAATGGACTTGGAAGTCCTTACGACGACGAACGATCTCCATCTCCATCGATTAACTGCCGTCATCGAGAAGCCCACGATTCCATCGGTACGTAACGAATCCATGGGCTAATGCTAACGTAGGATACACACCCATCAAAACAACCGTCGCAAAGAGGACACCGCCTATCCAATCCCTATCGAAACGGTCTCGACCCTGGCTCGTTTGCCAAACGGCGTAAAGCATGAACAACACTTGAGCTGCAAGAGCTGATTGCACGACACGAACTGCAGAATGGTTCAATCCTAATGTTCGAGCCAGCCATGCAACAATCGGCAACATCTGAATTGCGTGCAGCGCAACTCCGTGCGGGAATTTCAAAACACCTGCTCTTCCCCAAAGTTCGTAAGAGCGTCCCGCAGAAATACTGACCTCACCTAGGACGGAGGTAGCGATGCCTAGTATGCACGACAGCGCGAGCAACCCCATCCCGCCGTGGATCGCGAAGGCCATTGCAGGATCAATCGATCGAAGCCAACGAGTTCGCCATGTCAAATAGAAAATTCCGCCGGTCACGAACAGGATCAAACCAAGCATCGTAGATTCAATCGCCGCATCAACGCTGGTCGAGTGGTTGAAGTGCGATGC
>JANMQE010000063.1:0-4304 GCA_031370195.1 Phyllobacteriaceae bacterium | reverse complement strand
CCCATACCTTCGCGAGCGGCTGAATGATTTTGACGATCTGGCAAACCGGCTTTTGCGCCAGTTGATGGGGCAGGATGTTTCGACGCTGGCCGAGACGCTGCCGAAGGACGCGATCATTCTTGCCCGCTCGATGGGCGCGGCCGAGTTGCTCGATTATCCGCGCGACAAGATCCGCGGACTGGTTATCGAAGAGGGGGCGATCACCAGCCATGTGGTGATTGTCGCCAAGGCGATGAGCATTCCGGTTGTCGGTCAGGTCAAGGGTGCGGTGGCGCTGGCTGAAAACGGCGACACGATCATCATCGATGGCGTTGACGGCAAGGTGCACCTGCGGCCGCAGAGTGATGTCGAGATTGCCTATGCCGAAAAGGTGCGGTTCCGCGCCAAGCGGCAGGAAATGTACCGCGAGTTGCGGGAGGTTCCTTCTGTCTCGAAAGATGGCGTGAAAATTGACCTGTTGATGAACGCCGGGCTGATGGTAGACCTGCCACAGCTGGACGAATCGGGTGCCGGCGGGATCGGGCTTTTCCGGACCGAGTTGCAGTTCATGGTGGCTTCGGCCTTCCCCCGCGCTGAAGCGCAGGAGGAATTGTACCGCGACGTGCTGGATGCGGCTGGCAAGAAGCCGGTGACGTTCCGCACGCTGGATATCGGCGGCGACAAGGCTTTGCCCTACTTCCGCGATGTGCCGGTCGAAGAGAATCCGGCAATGGGCTGGCGGGCGATCCGCATGTCGCTTGACCGGCCGGGCCTGTTGCGCACGCAGGTGCGGGCACTGCTGAAGGCTGCTGGCGGGCGCGAGTTGCGCGTGATGTTGCCGATGATCACCGAGGTTGCGGAGCTGACTGCCGCGCGCGACATTATCGACAGGGAAATCCGGCATCTGTCGAAATTTGCGCATCAGCTGCCGCGCACGTTCAAATTGGGGGCGATGCTGGAAGTGCCGGCGCTGCTGTTCCAGTTGGATGAGCTGTACAAGATGGTCGATTTTGTTTCGGTCGGGTCCAATGATCTGTTCCAGTTCATGATGGCGGTGGATCGCGGCTCGGCGCATCTTTCGGACCGGTTTGACCCGATGTCCGTTTCGTTTCTGCGCGCGCTGCGGTCGATTGCCGAGGCGGCGGACAGGGCTGGCAAGCCGGTGACTTTGTGCGGCGAGCTTGGCGGCAAGCCGTTGACAGCGATGGCGCTTTTGGCCGTCGGGTTCCGCTCGCTGTCGATGTCTGCGGCGGCAATCGGGCCGGTAAAGGCGATGCTGCTTGGTCTTGATATTGCAGCGCTGCGGGAGGAGATGGACGCTATTCTGCTTCCCGGCTCGCCAAAGATATCATCAGTGCGCGGCTTCCTGAAAGCGCATGCCGAGCGCAACAGCATTCCGCTTTGATCAAGGCCTGAAGTTCATGACCAAATTGCCAGCCTCGCGGCTCGATCAGCTTGTCAAACGCCATGCCGTAATCGAGGCGGAAATGGCCGGCGGGCCGTCTGCAGAAGATTATGTGCGGCTGAGTTCCGAGTATTCCGAGCTTGGCGAGATTTTCGGCAAGACCAAGGAATGGCAGCAGGTTTGCAGGGAAGAAGATGACCTTGCGCATATCCTCGCTGATCCGGCGTCTGACAGCGAAATGCATGCGTTGGCGGAAGAGGAACTGCCGGTGTTGGCTGAGCGGCGCGAGGCGCTGGAGCAGGACATTCAGCTGCTGCTTTTGCCGAAAGATGCGGCTGATGAGCGCTCCGTCATCCTTGAAATACGCGCGGGGACCGGCGGGTCCGAGGCGGCGCTTTTTGCTGGCGATTTGTTCCGGATGTATGAGCGCTATGCCTCTGTGCACGGCTGGAAAGTGTCGGTCGATTCGACCAGCGACGGTGAGGCGGGCGGATACAAGGAAATCATTGCCTCTGTTTCCGGCAAGGGCGTTTATGCCAAGCTGAAGTTTGAGTCCGGCGTGCACCGGGTGCAACGGGTTCCGGCCACTGAAGCTTCGGGGCGGATTCACACATCGGCGGCTACTGTTGCGGTTTTGCCTGAAGCGGAAGATGTGGACATTGAAATCCGCAACGAGGACATCCGCATTGACACGATGCGCGCGTCGGGCGCGGGCGGACAGCATGTCAACACAACAGACTCTGCTGTGCGCATAACCCATCTCCCCACTGGCGTGATGGTGGTGCAGGCCGAGAAATCGCAGCACCAGAACCGTGCCCGCGCGATGCAGATATTGCGGACAAAACTCTACGATTTGAAGCGGCAGGCGCTGGACGATTCGCGGGCGGAAGACCGGAAAAGCCAGGTGGGCTCCGGCGATCGGTCGGAGCGGATACGGACGTATAATTTTCCGCAGGGGCGGGTCAGCGACCACCGGATCAACCTGACGCTTTATAAGCTCGACCGTTTTATCGAGGGCGACATGGATGAGATGATTGACGCGCTGGTGTCGGACCATCAGTCGCAATTGCTGGCAGATCAGGCGGAACGAGGCTGAGACCCTTGGCTGAGACCCTTGACGCTGTCTTGCGATCTGCGCGCAAAAGGCTCAACGATCAGGGCTGCGAAGATGCGGCAACGGAAGCGCGGCTTTTGGCGGAGTGGGCGTTTTCGCTGACCCGGCTGGAGTTGGTTACCAAGGCGGAGATGCCGGTTGATTTGACATATTTGCAGGTCTTTGAGTCGGCGCTGATGCGGCGGTTGGCTGGTGAACCGGTGCACCGGATCATGGGGTTCCGCGAGTTTTTCGGGCTGCGGCTGGAATTGTCTGCGGAGACGCTGGAGCCGAGGGCAGACACGGAGGTGCTGGTTGAGCTGGTCCGGGATATCTTGGCGGCGCGGGGGCGGCAGGCCGATGAACTGGAGATACTTGACCTTGGCACTGGAACCGGCGCGATTGCGCTGGCGCTTCTGACAGTGTGCGAGAACGCCTCGGCGACGGTGACGGATATTGCACAAGGTGCGCTCGAAACTGCTGTGAACAACGCTCGAACCAACGAACTTTCTGAGCGGGTGACTGCAGTGCACGGAAACTGGTTTGAGCCTGTCGAGGGCCGGTTCGATGTGATTGTTTCCAATCCACCGTACATCCCATCTGCTGTGGTGCCGACTTTGGATAGTGAAGTGCGGGAGCATGATCCGCTGGCGGCGCTGGATGGCGGGATGGACGGGCTCGATCCCTATCGGGCAATTGCGGCTGGTGCGGCAGTGCATTTGAACGCCGGCGGGATCGTTGCGGTGGAGATAGGGTTTGATCAAGCGAGCGATGTGCAGGGGATTTTCAAAGAAGCAGGCTTTGCATTGCTTGAGCTCCGCAACGACCTCGGCGGGAGGGATCGTGCCCTTGCGTTTGCATTGCAGTAAGCATTTCTGTGCGCTTGCGAAAAACAGCTTGGTTTTTCTTGCAATAGCAGGTAGTTTCACCAAATCGGAGGCACAGGGGAACGCCTTTCGAATCGCAGAAATGGTTCGGATTGTTCCTGTCAAAAGCGATTTTTTCGCCTGACATTCCTCGCCCCGGTAGCGCCAGTTGGATGAGAAAGCCGATTTTGGTGCGACGCGCTGTGTTGGGTTGCGCGTCTGCATGTGTGTCAGTGGATACCATGCAGCCAATAACCCACTTCACCCTCGAACCGGAAACAAGAGTATCGGATGAGGCAGAACCAGCAGAACAGGCGCATGCGCGGACGCAACAATGGCGGCGGCGGAAACAACAATAATAATAACAATAACAACAATAGCCGGCGCGGACCCAACCCGCTGACCCGCAGCTATGAAAGCAATGGGCCGGATGTGAAAGTGCGTGGCACTGCGCAGCACGTTGCAGAAAAATATCTGCAGCTGGCGCGCGACGCGCACTCGTCCGGTGATCGGGTGATGGCAGAGAATTATTTGCAGCATGCAGAGCATTACAACCGGATCATTGCCGCAGCGATGGCGCAGCAGCAGGCGCAGCGCGAGCAGCGCGATGTCGAAGAAGACGATGATCTGACTGACAACAGCGATAATCGTTTTGCCGACAATCCGATCACGGTGCGCCAACGGGAACAGCAAGAACAGCAAGACCAACAGAACCAGCAGAATCAACAGAACGCCCAGACGAATAACCAGTCGCAGTCATCTGTCTATGATGGTGATCAGCCGCAGCCGGTTGTCGATGCAATGGCACCTGTGGATGGTGGTCTGCAGCCGGTGGTGCGCGATAACAATCGTACGCCGCGCGAGCCGCGTGCGCCTCGTGAAGGTGGCGACGGCGAGCGCAATGGCCCGCGCAATACCCGGCGCGAACGTGGCCCGAGAGTGCCGCGCGAGCCGCGGGTTG
>JANMQE010000192.1:0-2367 GCA_031370195.1 Phyllobacteriaceae bacterium | reverse complement strand
AAAGTATCAACTGAATTCGTTAAACCATCACTCACCCCCAATCCAGCACAACCTTCCCGCAACTCCCCTGCTTCATCAGCGCAAACCCTTGCGCAAAATCCTCCGCCTTCATCCGGTGCGTGATCACTTTGCGCACATCCAATCCCGACTGCAGCATCGCGATCATCTTGTACCATGTCTCGAACATTTCGCGGCCGTAGATGCCCTTGATGGTCAGGGCTTTGAATATAACACGGTTCCAGTCGACGGGGACAGGAACGGCTGGAATTCCGAGCATGGCGATTTTGCCGCCCATGATCATGCGGTCGACCATCTGATCGAAGGCTTTCGGCGCGCCGGACATTTCGAGGCCGATGTCGAAGCCCTCTCGCATGCCGATGCGGTGCATGACGTCTTGCAAATCCTCGTTGGCGACGTTGACAGTGACGGCGTCGCAGACCTCGTTGCAGAGCGACAGGCGGTAGTCGTTGACGTCGGTGATCACCACATGGCGCGCACCAACGTGGCGGCAGACGGCTGCGGCCATGATGCCGATGGGGCCGGCACCGGTGATGAGCACGTCTTCGCCGACCAGGTCAAAGGAAAGTGCCGTGTGGACCGCGTTGCCGAGCGGGTCGAGAATCGCGCCGATTTCATCGTCCACTTCCGGCGGCAGATGGATGGCGTTGAAGGCGGGGATTTTGACATATTCGGCAAAGGCACCCGGAACATTGACGCCCACCCCCTGCGTTTCCGGATCAAGATGGAAATGCCCGGCGCGGGCCATGCGGCTTTTCATGCCGATCAGATGGCCTTCGCCCGACACGCGGTCGCTGACTTGGACGGTGCGGACATGACTGCCGACTTCGGCGACGACGCCGGCATATTCATGGCCGATGACCATTGGCACCGGGACGGTCTTTTGCGCCCAGGCGTCCCATTTCCAGATGTGGAGATCCGTGCCGCAGATGCCGGTCTTGGCAACCTTGTTGAGGATTTCGTCGGGGCCGATGACTGGCACCGGCTCGTCGCGCATGGTGAGGCCCTCGGCGCGTTCGGCTTTGACTAGTGCGCGCATGGTGGCAATTCCGGTGACAGTGCAGTCAATTGCAGGAACGCTGAGTGTTGAAAAGCCATCGAAACAGATTGTGCAATTGACTGCACAGTCACCGGAATTACAGTCACCGGAATTGTCATCAGATCACCCCCAACTGTTTGCCAGCTGTTGTAAAAGCGGCGACGGCGGCGTCTATGTCTTCAAATGAATGCGCGGCGGACATTTGTGTGCGGATACGCGCCTTGCCTTGTGGCACGACGGGGAAGAAGAAGCCGGTGACGAAGATGCCAAGCTGGTGGAGGCGGCTTGCCATATCTTGTGCGAGTTTCGCTTCGCCCAGCATGACTGGAATGATCGGGTGCTCGCCGGGCAGGAGGTTGAACCCGGCACTCGCGATGCTGCTACGGAAGCGCTTGGCGTTGGCGAACAGTTTATCGCGCAAGTCATCGCCTTTCTCCGCCAAATCAACCGCCGCGAGCCCTGCTGCGGTGATGACCGGAGGCAGGGCGTTGGAGAAGAGATAGGGCCGGGCGCGCTGGCGCATCAGATCGACGATGTCTTTTGAGGCGGCGATGTAGCCGCCCATCGAGCCACCGAGCGCCTTGCCGAGTGTGCCGGTGAGGATATCGACTTTGACGCCTGCGCGGGCATGAGTGCCTGCGCCTTTCGGGCCGATGAAGCCGGTGGCGTGACAGTCATCGACCAAGATCAGCGCATCGTATCGGTCGGCGAGCGCGCGGATCGAGACGAGGTCGGCGAAATAGCCATCCATCGAGAAAACGCCGTCGGTGACGATCACGACCCGGCGCGCGCCTTTTTCGCGGGCGGCTTTCAGTTGCGCCTCAAGATCATTCATGTCGCCGTTGGCGTAGCGGTAGCGGGCGGCTTTGGACAGGCGGATGCCGTCGATGATTGAGGCATGGTTGAGGCTGTCGGAGATGATGGCGTCCTTGTCGCTGAACAGCGGCTCGAACACGCCGCCGTTGGCATCGAAACAGGCGGCGAAAAGGATCGAGTCTTCCATGCCGAGATAGGACGCGATGCGGGACTCAAGCTGAGTATGCAGGTCGCTTGTGCCGCAAATGAAGCGCACTGAGGCCATGCCGAGGCCGTGCGTCTCCAGCGCATCTTTTGCGGCATTTACGAGCGCCGGATGGTTGGCCAGACCGAGGTAGTTATTGGCGCAGAAATTGAGGACTTCACGGCCATCTGCTGTTCCGACGTGCGCGCCTTGCGCAGTCAGGATCGGCCGCTCGGTTTTCCAGAGCGAGGCGAGCTTTATGGCGGCAAGTTCTCCGGCAAGGCCGGGCAGGGTGCGTGACTGGGACATG
>JANMQE010000057.1:0-2527 GCA_031370195.1 Phyllobacteriaceae bacterium | reverse complement strand
TGCCACTGTGGCACGTGACAATATGGTCGGCACGCAATTTCACCCCGAAAAAAGCCAAAAGCTTGGACTGGCGCTGATTGCCAATTTCCTGAGGTGGAAGCCGTGATTCTCTTCCCCGCGATCGACCTCAAGGACGGCCAGTGCGTGCGCCTGAAGCTCGGCGAAATGGCAAGCGCCACCGTCTACAACGAGAACCCCACGTCGCAGGCCAAGGCGTTTCAAGATCAGGGCTTCAAATGGCTGCATGTTGTGGATTTGAACGGCGCGTTTGAAGGCCAGTCCGTCAACGGCGCGGCGGTCGCGGCCATCCTCAAGGCGACCAAAAATCCGGTCCAGCTCGGCGGTGGCATACGGACGCTCAAGCACATTGAAAGCTGGCTCGACAAGGGTCTCGCACGGGTCATCCTCGGCACCATCGCCGTGCGCGATCCGGAACTTGTGAAGGAAGCCTGCCGCCTGTTTCCGGGCAAGGTATCTGTCGGCATCGACGCCAAGGCCGGCCTTGTCGCCATCGAAGGTTGGGCACAGGCATCAACGCTTGGGGTCATCGAACTGGCGCAGAAATTCGAGGGCGCAGGCGTTGCAGCCATAATCTACACCGACATCGACCGCGACGGCGTGTTGGCCGGCATCAACTGGGACGCAACCATCGCGCTCGCTGATGCGGTCTCGATTCCCGTCATCGCGTCCGGCGGGTTGGCGTCAATGGAAGACATCCGCCGCATGACCATGCCCGACGCGCAAAAGCTCGAAGGCGCGATATCAGGCCGGGCGCTTTATGACGGGCGCGTTGATCCGAAAGAGGCGCTGACGATCTTGGGGAAATTCTGATGAAGACTTGGATGGTACGTGCGGGAATTGGCGGAGTATTTGCAGACGTATTTCGCACAAGGAAGATCGTCGGCCTTGGTTGGCGTTTAGTCAAAGATTTGGCTAAGTACAAGACACGTGAGGAATTACAGGCCGCAGTACGCGCTGCTTACCCCGAGTATCCTGCCCAAGCTGTCGCCATGAATACCGGCCAGCTCTTCCGTTTCGCGAAAGAGCTTCAAGTCGATGATCGAATTGTCACTTATGATCCGAGCGCGCGAGTCTACCTTTGCGGCACGATTGTCAGCGAGTATCGCTACATCCCGTCTGAAGACGATGAGGAACTCGTCAATCAACGATCAGTGGCTTGGCATCATGAAACACCGCGAGATCAACTGTCGGATGCGACAAAAAATTCGCTAGGTTCTATCGCCACCCTATTCCTTATATCCGCGGAGGTTACAGCCGAGCTTTGGGGAAAGACCGCAAAGCAAAGTCCAACGGATGTTGAGGCCGTACTGCAAGGCCAGTCGGTTGAATCAGGTCCCGAAACCGCCACTTCACTTTACGCGCGCAGCAAGGAACTGATTAAGGACCGCATTGCCGTGCTCGATTGGGCAGAAATGCAGGATTTAGTCGCAGGACTTTTGCGTGGAATGGGATACAAGACAACTGTTTCACCAAAGGGGGCCGACCGCGGCAAAGACATTATGGCGTCGCCGGATCGATTCGGTTTTGAAGAGCCAAGAATTGTTGTTGAGGTGAAACACCGGCGAGACCAGCGGATGGGCCCAAACGAAATCCGAAGCTTTCTCGGTGGTCGGCATGCCAAAGATAAGGGCCTGTACGTTAGCACCGGTGGTTTCACACAAGAAGCTAGATACGAAGCGGAAAGAGCCGGGATTCCGGTGACATTAATGGATTTGGAATTGTTGGTAGACGCAATTCTCGAGCATTATGGTTCATTCGATCAAGAAACGAAGCGGCTGCTGCCACTGCAACAGGTTTATTGGCCGGCATGACCCTCAAAGTCCGAATCATCCCCTGTCTCGACGTCAAGGACGGCCGCGTCGTGAAAGGCGTAAACTTCGCTAACCTTGTGGATGCAGGTGATCCGGTGGAGGCTGCCAAGGCCTATGATGCGGCGGGGGCGGATGAGCTTTGCTTTCTTGACATCACCGCGAGCCATGAAAACCGCGAGACGATTCTCGACGTGATTGCCCGCACCGCCGAGCAATGTTTCATGCCGCTGACAGTCGGCGGCGGCGTGCGGCAGATTGCCGACATCCGCAAACTTCTGTTGGCTGGTGCGGACAAGGTATCGATCAACACCACGGCGGTGAACCGGCCGGAGTTTGTCGCCGAAGCCGCTGACAAGTTCGGCAACCAGTGCATCGTCGTCGCCATCGACGCCAAGAAAGTATCACATCCGGGCGAAGATGACCGCTGGCAGATATTCACCCATGGCGGCCGCACTGCCACCGGCATTGATGCGGTTGAATTTGCCCGCAAGGTCGCTGATCTTGGCGCCGGCGAAATCCTTCTGACCTCGATGGACCGCGACGGTGCAAAGATGGGCTATGACCTTGGCCTTACCCGCGCCGTGGCAGACGCCGTTCGTGTTCCTGTCATTGCCTCCGGCGGTGTCGGTGATCTCGAGCATCTGGTGGCGGGCGTCAAAGAGGGCCACGCCGCAGCCGTGCTTGCCGCCTCGATT
>JANMQE010000039.1:0-2377 GCA_031370195.1 Phyllobacteriaceae bacterium | reverse complement strand
TGATCAAGGGCGCGTGCCGCAAGCCGCCGGTGGTGCAGCAATGCCAACTGTTGCCGGGGATGATCCGGACGCAGAACGGCAATTGCATCTGCCCGCGTGGCACAGACCTTATCAAGGGCGCGTGCCGCAAGCCGCCGGTGGTGCAGCAGTGCAAGCTGTTGCCGGGCATGATCCGCACAACGGACAACCGCTGCATCTGCCCGAAGGGCACGTTGCTCGGCAAGCGTGGCTGCTTCAAGCCCGAGATACAGCCGCGCGAATGCAGACTGCTTCCCGGCCAGATCCGCACCAAGGCAGGTCTGTGTGTCTGCCCGCGGGGAACGGTGCTCGGCAAGCGTGGCTGTATCAGGATCGAACAGCCGCAAACACAGTGCCCGCGCGGCACGCGGCTGATCGACGGCGAATGCCTTGCGCCGACGCGTGATCCGCAAGTGCAGCGCTGCCCGCGCGGCACGGTTGGTGTGTTCCCGCTCTGCGTTGATCCCAACCAGATCCCGAAGAGAAGGGTGCCGACGATTGAGCAACGGCAGCCGACGACAGATCAGCAACAGCCGGGAATCAAGCTGCTGAAGGACTGATCGGGTTCACAACAAATGAGGCCCCGCTAAAAGGCGGGGCTTCTGGTGTTTTGGGCGGCGTAAAGTTCAGCCCAAAAAACCCTGCGCAGCTTACAAGTTGGCGAGTCCGGTCATCGCATCTGCGCCGAGGAGCATGATGCCTTCGCCTTCGAAGATGCTCATGCCAAGGTTTTCATAGAATTTAACTGCGGCGGGGTCGGAGAGTTTCACTTCGAGTTTGATGAAGCTGGCGTTGCCGCGCTCGAAATTTGCTGCTGCGGCAAGGAGTTTTTTGCCAAGGCCGAGGCCGCGCGCGCTGGCGTCAACGTAGAGGTCTTCGATGAACAGCCCCGTTGCGCCGCGCCAGCCGGAGAAGGCGTAGGTGTAGAGGCAGAAGCCGATGATTTTGCTCTCCATTTCCGCGACCATGATCTTGAACCGGGCTTTCCCGAACGGCCCTTCGCTTTCGAGAACTTCGAAGGTGGTTTTCGGGCTAACCCGATCATCGACGTGTCTGGCCAGATCGCGGATCATGCGGACGACGTGCGGGAAGTCTTCGCGACGGGCGGTGCGGATGACGGGCTCAGTCATGGCTTGACCCGGCGCGGAAGCCGCTCAGGAATGATGACAGGTTTGCGCCAAGTGCGTCGTTGAGATAGCCGCCTTCCTGGACGAGGACGGTCGGCAATTTTGCCGCGCCGATGCGTGAGCCGATGGCTTCAAACCCGCGCGTGGTGACTGAGAGGCCGCCGAATGGATCGCTCTCGTGGGCGTCGAGGCCAAGTGCGACGACCAACGCATTGGGCGCGAAGGCCTGGAGGCGCTGCATGGCGACGTCAAGCGCACCGAGGAAGCCGGAATCACCAGTCTTGCGGGGTAGGGGGAGGTTGAGATTGTAGCCCAGCCCGCCTGCTTGCCCGCGCTCGTTGGCATGGCCCCAGAAGAACGGATAGAAGCGGACGGGATCGGCGTGGATGGAGATCGTCAGCACATCATCGCGGGCGTAGAAAATGCCTTGGGTGCCGTTGCCGTGGTGCAAGTCAACGTCGAGGATGGCGACGCGGGAGCCTTGGCTGAGCAGCTTGGCGGCAGCGATTGCCGAGTTGTTGAGGTAGCAGAAGCCTCCGGCCATATCGGCGAAAGCGTGGTGGCCGGGCGGGCGGCAAAGGGCGTAGGCGGCGGGCTCGCCTTGGGCGACGAGGTCGGCTGCATGGGTGGCGGCGTGGGCGGAGCGGAGAGCAGAGCCCCAGGTTTCGGCGTTGATCGGGCATGACGTGTCGGCCATGTGGTAGCCGGCGTGGCCGACGGCGGAGGCGGGGTATGCACTGCTTCGGCCATTGGGGTGGATGTTGGGAATGACTTCTTCAGACGCGCCTTCGATGCGCTGCCAGCGCTCGTGGATGGTTTGCAGGAAGGTGAGATATTCCGGCGTGTGGACGGCGGCGGCAGGGGCGAGGCCGTAGTCGCGCGGGGTTTCCTGTTTCAGGCCGGACCCGCGCGCGGCGGCGAGCAGGATGTCGGCACGTTCGGGGACTTCGGGATTGGGTTGGGATGCGCCGGAGGAGAGGAAGAATTTCGGATGGTGGCGCTTTTGGGAGGGGTCGAAGATGACTTTCATCGGGGTGCTCCAGTCGCGCGGGTTTGGAGCGAGGCGCACTCATTTCTGAGGGTGTCGTCATTCCGGACAAGCGCAGCGCTGATCCGGAATCCAGAGCGCCGAGTTTGATCCACAGAAGCCGTCAGTTCCAAAGAGATTGCGAGTCTTTTGCGTCGAACGTTTGGTTCAGATTTGCGACGTCGGCGCTCTGGATTCCGGGTTC
>JANMQE010000016.1:0-9163 GCA_031370195.1 Phyllobacteriaceae bacterium | reverse complement strand
GTGTCTATGGTCAGCTTGTTGATCAGTGTCGCCTGCGCGGCGATCTGGTTATTCAGCGAGTCCACAAACGTCTGGAACATCGAGGTGTAGCGCTCAAGCGTCTGGCTTTCGGCCAGAAGCACTTGCTCCTGCGCCTGCTTCTCATTGTATTCGGTCGCCATCTTCGAGCGCTCGGATTCAATTTGCGTGCGCTGTTTCTGGTCTGTCGATGCAGCGAGCCTGTTTTCCAGATCAAGAATAAGCGGGTTCAGCTCATTGATCCGCGCCTGTGTCGCCTCCAGCGAATTCATTGTCACTTTGCGACGCTCAATCACCTGAACGAGGCTGGCCTCCGACGTCTTGTAGCGGCTGTCGAGCACTTCCTTCTGGTTCTTCAAAATCCCGACGATCGTGTCCGACTTGCCGAGAAGCTCCTGCAGATTGCCGGCCAGCGACATGTTGCGCACACGGTCGGTGCGCATCCGCGTCGCGCGGTCCTTGGAGAAAATGCCGATGAATTTTTCCCAGCCGGTGTAGCTTTTCATCGTCTCGAATTCAGCGCCGAACACATTGGTCGCGTCTTCAAGACCGATGATGAGATCGGCAATATTGCCCTCCATCGTCTTCTGCTGCTTGATGACGTCTTCAATGCGGGCATTTTCAATATCGAAATTGGCATCGCCAATCTTGGCGTCAGCCTTTGCCACTTCGCCAATGACAACCGCTGTCTGGTCGAGTTTGGTCTTCATGTCCTCGACCACCTGCTTGGTCTTGGCGATTTCAGCGTCAAAGTTCTGCAAGGTGGCCATGGTTGGTCTCCGGGTAAAAGGAACAGTGCGCTGAGATATAATCAGGCTTCGTGCAATTTCAAAGCGAAATGCCGGGCTTCTTTCGAAACCCGGCACTTTCATTTTAAGAAATGGTGTCCTGTCATATCTCTCAGGGCTTTGGATCAGCCTTGAGATAAGCAATCAGGTCTGCAATCTGCTTGTCGTCTTTCAATCCGGAAAACGCCATTTTGTTGCCCGGTACGAAACCCTTAGGGTCCTTCATGTAGGCTGTGATGTTCGCCTCGTCCCAGATCAGGCCCTCAGTGCCCTTGGCAATCATCGCATCGGAATATTTGAACCCTTCAACGGACCCGGCTTTGCGCCCGACAATGCCGACCTGATGCGGGCCCACCCTGTTTTGCTCCTTGTCGGCACTATGGCAGGCCATGCATTTCTTGAATACAGCCTTGCCCGCGACCGCGTCGCCCTCGGCGAGAGCGGGGGTTACGGCGGCGGCAATGGCAACTGCCAGTGCGATTACGGTGTGCTCAATTGTGTTCATGGCGGCTACTCCTAACTCGTCCTTACCCGATTGCGTGCCAGATTACTTTGATCCTGATCAATCCATACCTTAGTCGATGGTCACTCGAATTGAAGCCTTGCTCAACACCTGACACCTCTATGAACCGCCCCGGAATTGCCGGAGCCTCCAACTCCTGAGAAGGTGGAGCCACTACGAGCAAAACAAAGAACAAGCGTTGGCTTCGCGGACCTTTGGTTCAACTGAAGTGCGTGCCCGCGCGGTGCGGATGGTTCTGGACCATGAGGGCGATCATTCATCGCGATGGGCAACCATTGTGTCGGTCTCTGGGAAGATCGGCTGTGTGCCGCAGACGCTTTTCGAATGAGTAAAGAAGACCGAGGTCGATAGCGGCAAACGCGTTGGTGTGACGACTGACATGGCCGGGAAGATGAAGGCTTGGGAACGGGAATTTCCTGCGCTTCGCCAGGCCTATGAGATCCCGCGGAAAGCATCAGCGTATTTTGCCAGTTCTTAACCCAAAGGCTGCGGAGCTCGACCGCCCGTTCAAAAGATGATCACGTTCATCAATGATCATCGTGGATCGCACGGGGTCGAGCCGATCTGAAAAGGTGTTGCTGATCGCCGCTTCCACATGCCACGACCATGCGGCCAAACGCGTGGATCCGGAAAAACTTTCGGTTCGGGCGAAGAAAGACATGGTCTTGAAGCCTGAGATCACCCGCGTCTTTGAAGCGAACTTTGCGGTCTATGGTGTTCGCAAGGTCTGGCGGCAGTTGAAGCGCGAGAAGTTTGACGTCGCCCGCTGCACGGTGGAGAGATTGATGCAAAACATGGGATTACAAGGCGTTATCCGGGGCAAGCCGCTGCGCACGACATTTGGCGACAAGGCCACACCTTGCCCGCTCGATCACGTCAACCGCCAGTTCCATGCGCCTGCTCCCAACAGGCTTTGGGTGTCGGACTTCACTTATGTCCCGACATGGGCACGCTTTGTCTATGTCGCATTCGTCATCGATGTCTATGCCCGATACATCGTGGGCTGGCGAGTCAGCCATACAGCCCATGCCGGCTTTGTGCTTGATGCCTTGGAGCAGGCCATTCACAACAGAAGGCCGGTGAACAGCGGTGGCCTCATCGACCACGCGGATCGTGGCAGCCAATACCTCTCGATCAAATATACCGAACGGTTGGCAGAAGCTGGTATCGAACCCTCTGACGGCAGCGTCGCAGACTCTTGTTACAACGCCCTCGCCGAAACCATCAACGGTCTTTACAAAGCTGAAGTGATCCACAGACGGGCCTTGGCGGTCATTCGAGGCTGTCGAGTTTGCAACGCTGGAATGGGTTGACTGGGTCAATCGCAAACGCCTGCTCGAACCCATCGGCAATATCCCGCCTGCCGAAGCCGAGGAAAACTACGAAGCAGCTACCGCAGCCATGGACAAGATCCCATGGCCGCATAACCTAAACCAACAAGCCTCCGGCAATCCCGGGGCGGTTCAAATCATTGAAATCGCTCATTTTGGATTCTCACGGCTAGATGCCTCCCCACAAAGTGTTTTACGAAGAGGAGTCGTTGCGAGCCTGAGTGTCTGTTGGGCACCACGGCACCCTAGGTTTTGTCGGACTCTGGAACGTGTCAGATACGGGTCGCATCATCCAAAGGAGCATCAATAGGTCGGGATGCTTCATCATTTAGTATCCGCACTGCCGCCCCATCCAAGTCATCATACTGGCCGCTCTTAAGAGACCAGATGAACGCGGTCATGCCAATTGCCCCGAGAAGGAGAGCGACCGGAATGAGGACGAGAAGATTGGTCATCGATCAGGCTCCAATATCAGAGGAGGTTTGGCCTTTCCAGCAACACGTTTGAAAGGAGCGCCTCCATCTAGCGTGCGCAACCGCATTGAGTTTGCAACAACGATCACCGAGGACAGTGACATCGCTGCGGCAGCGACAAGTGGGGTGACGTAGCCAAAAACGGCGATAGGCACGGCGATCAAATTGTAGCCGATAGCGAGAGCAAAATTCTGCTTAATGAGCTGGCCAGATTTTTTTGCGACATGAAACGCAAATGGTAAGGCACCAAGGCTCTCGTGCAGAAATACAAAGTCCGCTGCGTTGCGCCCGATATCGGCGGCGGTGGCCGGGGCCATTGAAACATGCGCCACGGCCATTGCAGCTGCATCATTCAATCCATCTCCGACCATAAGAACATGACTTCCCAGCGTGGTCAGCTGCTGCACCTTGTCCGATTTGTCTTTTGGCAACATCTCTGCCGTGAACATATCGATTCCGCATCCCCTTGCGACATTGGCAACAATGTCGGCCTGATCGCCGGAGACAAGTTCGATGTTTAGACCTGCCCTTCTGGTATCATTTATCGCGGCCTGAGCGCCCGCGCGAAGACGGTCTTCAAATCTGAACTGAGCAATGAGTTTGCCGTTTTTTGTAAGCACGGTCCCGTCGATGCATGCCAGATGAGATCGTGTATTCGATCCACCCATCGCCCACGAAAGGCGACCCAGACGATAAATGTCTTCACCCGCCGCTGCTTCCAGACCAAGGCCGGGTAGTTCCGACACTGGTCTGTCAAAGTTGCGGGCGGCCTCACTGCCACGAGCTGACGCGACAATGGCCATGGATATTGGATGGCGGGAGTAGCTTGCCATTTGAGTGGCGATAGCAAGGTGCTCTGAGCCAATGTCACGCCCGTTTGTCAGTCGCGGTTTTCCAAGAGTCAGCGTACCGGTCTTGTCGAATAGGATAGTGTCGACCTCGGCAAGCCGCTCGAGCGCTGCGCCATCTTTCAGCATGATGCCTTGTTCAAAAAGACGCCTCGCCGCCATGACCTGTACGATGGGCACTGCAAGGCCAAGGGCGCAAGGGCACGTAATGATGAGTACAGCGATGGATGTCGTGAGCGAATAGTGCATATCGCCGGTCGCAATCATCCATCCCAGAAACGTCAACAAGGCCGCAAGGTGGACGACGGGCGAATAGAGGGCTGAGGCGCGGTCCGCAATACGCCGGTACCGGGCGCGGCCACCTTCCGCAGCCTCCATGAGCCGGATCATCTCCGCCAGAAAAGAGTCTTCGGCTTTCGCACTCGCCTTGATGACCAGTGCGCCATTGATATTAAGCGTTCCGGCGACAAGCCGGTCGCCCTTTCCAACCGGTCGGGGCAGGCTTTCGCCCGTGACCAGCGACGTGTCAATTTCGGACCTGCCGCTTTCAACGATAGCATCGACCGGAACACGTTCTCCAAGTGACAGGAGGAGCGTCATGCCGGGCGTAATGTCTTCAACCGGAATGAAATTGCGGCTGCCGTCCTCGCTGATGACCATAGCGCCGCGCGCACCAAGTCGCGCTAATCCCTTAACCGCGTCGCGTGCCTTTTCCCGCATGACGTGGTCGAGCGTACGGCCGATCAGGAGGAAGAACAGCAATGTCACCGAGGCATCGAAATAGGCGTGTTCGCCATGTGTCGCCGTCTCATAAATGCTCAACAAAAAGGCGAGAAGAACCCCGAGCGATATAGGCACATCCATGTTCATTCGGCCGTGACTCAGCGCATTCCAAGCAGAGCGAAAGAATATTCGCCCCGCGAATGCCAAAGCCGGAATTGCGATGAGCGCTGATACCCAGTGGAACAAATCTCGGGTTGCGGCTTCTGCACCTGACCAAACAGAGACGGAGAGCAACATGATGTTTGCAGCGGCGAAACCGGAAATTGCCAGGGCACGCATCAATTCGCTCAAGATCAGATCTTGCCCGTCTCCATCGAAGTCGACGAGATGGGCAGGATAGCCGAGTTTTACCAGCGATTCGACGATGCGTGGTTGTCTGACATCATCCCGCCAGCGAACGGACACACGCTTGGTCGAGAGGTTTACGCGGGCCTCTTCCACGCCATCCAGCTTTCGAAGTGCTTGTTCAATTTTCGAAATGCATAGACCGCAATGAACATCGGGAACGGAAAGCCATGTCTGCATGAGACCATCGCCCACTCTCCGGCTCGCCAACTGAATTTCGTCGGATGACGGGCCTGTGTCGACGATAAATTCGGCACCGGGTGCACAGCAACTCATTCGACGACACCTTTGTTCAAAACGATACGTCGGCTTGTAAGATACGGTCGCGCCTCCCCGATGTCGGCACTGGTTTCGACAATCCAAATTCCGTCCCGAATATTGACGTCCAAGCTAAAGACGCCACGCCCTACCGGCTCCAACGTAAATGTCGTATCTTCGGCCTCGTAGGAAGGACGACGGAATGTGACACTGGCAGAGTTGACGATGACCGGGTGACCGAATTTATCCGTCAACTGATAGCGGATTCTGCCAGGTTTAAGGTCAAGCACAGAAGTCCATTGGCGTGCGAGTTGCTCGCGTCTCTCAACCGCTTTTTCGTTAAACTCTTGGCTTGCCACATAGGAGTTCGGGACGACCAAGCCTGTCCAGCTTGTCCGCGCATAGGTTGCCATGACAATATTCACACTGATGATTGTTCCAAAAAACAGAATCATAATAATGAGCATATGGCGACCGGTGAATTCCTTCGCATGCGGGACGGTCTGTTTCATTGATTTGCCTCCGGAGCGTTAAATGTCGCTGTGTAGCTGGCGCTCTCGCCAAGAGTTTTGTCAGAGATCAAGAACACAAATTTAGTGGTCCCTTCCTGTGCTAAGGCCTTTGGCTGCTTCACATAAATCTTGAGCGGTTGGGCTTGATCGGGTTCAATCTGCAAGTTGAAAGTACGACCTTCCGGCTGGTCACCGGGCTCCATGGCCATGCTAGCGCCCGGTAACCCTTCGAGCGACAATTCCATATTGCGCTTTTGTGGCACCATGTTGAGGATTTTGATGGTGTAACCATTGCGCACAGCACCGTCAGAAAGAGTAACGTATTGCGGATTTCGGTCATGCAGGACATTGAGCTCAAGCCGGTCGCGCGAGAGCAAGGTAACCATTAATCCCAAGCCCATGGCCGTGAAGACTGCTACGTATAAGAGCACACGCGGTCGGAATATTTTGTTGATGTGGAAATGTTCAACCTTCGAGGAAAATGCGCCGCTGCCGTCACGAATGCGCAGCGGGTTGACTGACTCTGCGCCCGCCATCGTCGCGAGTGACATGTTGGACTGATAGTCCGCAAGCGTCGCGTATGAGATGAGGCCGCGTTCCTTGCCAATTTTATCCATGACACTGTCACAGGCATCGATACACAGCGCGCAGGTGATGCATTCAAGCTGTTGGCCGTCTCGAATGTCGATGCCCATCGGACAGACGGCAACGCAGGCATTGCAATCAACGCAATCGCCACCGACGATGCCAGCTGCTGATGCCTTTTTGGAGCCGTGCGTCCTCGGCTCCCCGCGCCAGTCATTATAGGTCACAGTCAGGGAGTTCTCATCAAGCATTGCTGCCTGAATGCGCGGCCAGGGGCACATATAAGTGCAGACCTGTTCGCGCATCAACCCGCCGAATACATAAGTGGTGGCCGTCAAAACGGCGACGGTAATGTAAGCAATTGGCGGAGCATCGCCGTGAATGAAGCTGTCGAGTAGCGTCGGCGCATCGGCGAAGTAGAATATCCAAGCACCACCCGTCAGAGCACCGATCAATAGCCAGATCGCGTGCTTAGACACACGTTTAGTCAGTTTTTCGAGTGACCACGGGGCAGAATCGAGTTTGATCCTTGCATTGCGCTCGCCGTCAATTGCACGCTCCACCACAAGGAAGAGATCCACCCACACCGTTTGGGGGCATGTATATCCGCACCACGCCCGGCCAACCACGGAGGTGACGAGAAAGAGACCGAACCCCGCCATGACCAAAAGACCGGCAATGTAGTAAAATTCCTGCGGCCAGATTTCGATCATGAAGAAATAGAAGCGACGATTGGCGATGTCGAGAAGCACAGCCTGATCCGGCGCAAAGGGTCCGCGATCCCATCTGATCCAAGGCGTCAGATAATAGATCGTCAGTGTGATCAGCATGACCAGCCATTTGAAGCGGCGGAATGTTCCAGAGGCACGTTTGGGAAAAATCTTCTTGCGGGCGGAATAGAGCGGCTGACGTACGCGCGCGGAATTGACCGCCTCGACGTCGAGACGGTCAAATTCCTGAGCCTTATCTCCTACTGTTTCGAGCACAAAAACTCCGATCAAATTCCGCTATTGCTCACCACCACCTAAGGAATGAACGAAGACCGCCAGCTCCTTAACCACGACGTCGCCGAGCCTTGCGCCCCAGGCCGGCATCGCGCCATGGCGCGCAGCACGGATTTGCGCGGTGATTTCCTCAAGGCTTGAGCCATAGAGCGAGACAGCATCGGCGAGATTGGGCGCACCGACATCGCGATTTCCCTTGGCGTCATCACCATGACAGGACGCACAATTTTGAGCGAAAACCGCCATGCCGGAGGCGACAGACGCGGCGTCAGTTTGCGGCGTTGTGAGGTTGGCGACAAAGGCCACGACTTGGGCAATTTCCTCGGGCTTCAAAAGCTCAAGGAATTTAGGCATTTCAGAAATGCGCGTATCGTCATCGGTTGCAAATCGCACTCCGTGCGCAATTGTTTGGTGGATGTCGTCCACCTTGCCGCCCCAAAGCCAATCGTCGTCATTGAGGTTGGGATAACCGACCGATCCTTGCGCCCCGGTTCCATGGCATTGAATGCAGTTGACCTTGAACGCCGCTGCCCCTGCCGACACAGCAAATGTGCGCAGGTTCTCGTCAGCGATTATCTCAGCAAGCGGTTTATCTGCGATGGCTTTCCGAAAGTCGGCTTTCAGAAGATCCGCATCCGCAATTTCCTGCCGGACATTTGCCCGGCTTGAATAGCCAAGCCAGCCCTTTGTTGTCGCCGTGACCATCGGCCACGCGGGATAGGCAATGGAATAGATCAATGCCCAGACAATGCATGCATAGAAGGTCCAAAGCCACCAGCGCGGCATCGGATTGTTCAGTTCTTGAATGCCATCCCATTCATGCCCAGTCGTGGAAACGCCAGTCGCTTCGTCGATATTCCTCTCAGCCATCACAGGTCTTCCTTGAACGGGATGTTAGCCGCATCCCTGGCCTGCTCGCTGCGCCCTGGGCGCAGCGCAAACAGCACCGCGCCGACGAAGAAAACAGCCATCACGAGAAGGCCCCAACTGTCAGCCAAATGACGTAGATTATTGTACTCCATCACATGCTCCTACCGCTCGCCTGCGGATTCGTTGTAAGTAGAGAAATCAACCAGAGTTCCGAGCATTTGAAGGTAAGCAATCAGCGCATCCATCTCGGAAAGCGTCGCCGGATCGCCGTCAAAGTCGCCCACCTTCACTTTGGGATACCGCGCGTCAAGCGCTGTGGTGTCCGCGTCCGGATTAGCCTGCGCCGCAAGGTCGGCGGCAGCATTAGCGACCATGTCATCCGTATAGGGAACGCCGACATCCACATTTGCCTTCAGATGATAGGTCATGCTCTTGATCTTCAGCGGGGTCGACTTCAGAAATGAATAGCTTGGCATGATGGATTCCGGCACGACGGAACGCGGCTCTGTCAGATGCTGCACATGCCATTCGTTTGAGTAGCGGTCACCGACTCGAGCGAGATCCGGCCCTGTGCGTTTTGACCCCCACTGGAACGGATGATCGTACATGGATTCAGCCGCCAAGGAATAATGTCCGTAGCGTTCCACCTCATCACGGAATGGACGGATCATCTGACTATGGCAGGTGTAGCAACCTTCACGGACATAGATGTTGCGCCCCGCCAGTTCGAGGGGCGAATAGGGCAGCATACCTTCTACTTTTTCAATTTTGTTATGCAGATAGTTCAGCGGTGCGATTTCGACGATACCGCCGATCGTGACATCG
>JANMQE010000011.1:0-8684 GCA_031370195.1 Phyllobacteriaceae bacterium | reverse complement strand
GGATAATCGCCGCCGCCCTCGAATATCGCGGCGTGCATGGCTGCAAGGATTGCGCCCTCGTCGCCGCCTGCCTTGATCAGCGGCAGCGCCCGTTCAAGTGCGGCATCGCCAAGCTCGGCGGCTTTGCGCACCTTGTCGAGTTCGGCTGCACTTTTGATGACTCGAAGGTTATCAACCACGCCGGAGAAGTCTGACATGGCGGCAAACGTGTTCAACTGTTCATCCAGCTTGCGGCCATTGGCGGCGGTCAATCCATGCGTCTGGTATTCAACGCCGATCTTCATGCCCAAGAGCCCAAGGTCAGAAAGCAGATTGCGAAGATCAAAGGCGGGATTGGCGTTATCGCGATCAGCCCAAACGACAACATTGTCGATGATCGACGTGTGGCGGGCTTGGCGCAGGTCTGCCGAGCGCGTGAGCAGCACCATCGAGCCGTCAGACTTTACGACAAGGCTCTGGAAAAAGCAGAAGCCGAACGTATCATAGCCCGTCAGCCAGTACATGCTTTCCTGCGAGAACAGCAGCACGGCATCAAGTTTGCGCTCTGCCATTGAAGCGGTGAGCTTGGTCATGCGTTCTGCGAATTCCGTGCGGTCAAAGTGCAGGGCCATGGATTATCCTTTGAGCATGATGGCAGACATTTGCCGGCCGTAATCTGGTTCTTGACGATGGGTTGTGCGACGATAGGAATAGAAGTTTGTCTCGTGCGCGTAAGTGCACTGGTTGACGCAGGAGGCTTCAACACCGGCAGTGTCCAGTTGGGCGAGCGTGTAGCCCCACAGGTCGAACATTGAATGTCCGGGTTTGATTGAGGGTCTGAACCAGCGTGAGTTCGACGTGTCGTTTGCTGTAAAAACTGTCACAAACTCCGGGCCGACTTCATAATTGGCCTGGCTGATCGAGGGGCCGAGCACCGCTTTGATGTCTGCGCGGTGTGCGCCAATAGACTCCATCACCACAATCGTGTTTTCGAGGACGCCGCCAATCGCGCCTTTCCAGCCTGCGTGCGCTGCGCCGATAACGCCTGCTTTCGGATCGGAAAACAGGATCGGCCCGCAGTCGGCGGTCAGTACAGCAATGAGCAATCCAGGCGTGGCGGTTACAATGCCATCGGCCTTTGGTCGCTCGTCGCCGAACGGCGCTGAGACTACAACCGCATCTGCCGAGTGGACTTGCCATGGGGCGGTCAAGCGTGCGGGATCAGCGCCGAGATGAATTGCGGCACGGCGGCGGTTTTCTTCAATTGACAGTCGGTCGTCGGATGAACCGAGGCCGACATTCAAACCCTCATACACACCGGTCGAGATGCCGCCCTGCCGCGTGAAGAAGCCATGCACGATGGCTTCGTCGTCAAGCGCTGGGCTGGTTATGGCAAAAGTAGCGCTTTGTCCGATCATTTGGGCCGATTCTGTTGTTGACTTGTCGTAAGTGGGGAATGGCGAAAGCGGCGTCAACCGGCCATTTGCAGCGCAGGGAGCCTCACATCAGGGTGCGCGACGCCCAAGACCTTGAAAAGACGTCCCATTTGCTTGGGCGATACGAGCCGGTCAATTGCTGTTTCAAGACTGTCACGAAGTAGCGGCTGACTCTTGGACAGGCTCTCTGAGCGCTCCATGATACCAAGGCTGGTCAGGAATTCTCCTTGTGTGAGTGTTCCAGTCACCCGAAGGCCTGCCGCAAGTGCCGCCCGCTGGAGGCTTTGAAAGTCAACATGACTGGTTATATCGGCTTCGCCCGCACTTTCCAAAACATTTGCGAATGCATGGTTGCGCATTGCCTGCAGCGTGTCGCCAAAGGTTGGGCAGACATGGCCATAGTCTATGATCAGACCAAAGCCGCCGTGTGTGAAAATGTGATGCGCAATGTCCTGCATCAGCGCCTCGCGGGCGGGAGCATATTCGAACACCGTGCCGTCCGGCTGGGCTTCGTGTCCGGTTGGAAGGATCGCAAGGTCAAGGTTTGCAGGTTTCGCCGTTTGTCGAAAGCCATCATCTTCGTTCAAAGAGACCGTGGTTTCATGCCAAGCATCTTCGTGCTTGATGAAGGGCCGCACCGGGATCGCGTCAAACAGTTCATTGGCGATGATGCCGATTGGCGACCTTGGCAAGGTTGCAATTGTTTCATGCCACTGGATGCGAAAGCCCGAGGCCGCTAGCATCTCCTGTTGCATTTTTGTCAAACGCGGACTGACCTCGACCATGTGCACGGGAAGCTCATGTTTAAGTGCCGGGTCGAGTTTGGCAAGCGTGCGAAGCATGTCGGCCATCAGCGTGCCGCGTCCAGGACCGATCTCGACGAGTGCCGGGGCGATGTTGTTTTCACGCGATGTCGCAAGCCACCAGGCAGCCAGCATCTCGCCAAACATCTGCGAGATTTCCGGCGCGGTGGTGAAGTCACCGGCAGAACCGATTGGAATGCGCGTTGTGTAGTAGCCGTGATGCGGGTCGAACAGGCATTGCGCCCAATATCCCGCGACAGTTATCGGGCCTTCAAGCGCGATCCGGCGACGCAGTTTGGCTTCGAGCGGCGTCATTTTGCGGCAATCGGCGCTCTCGCAGTCGCCATGGCCCATATGCCAGCCAGCACCATCGGCGTCGAAAGCACCATGCCCATGGTCAGCCAGCCGCCGGCAAGATAGCCCAGTTGCACATCCGGAACGCGGAAGAGTTCGATGAATATGCGCGACAAGCCGTAGCCGCAAATGAACGCGCCGCCGATGAATTTTGGAGTCTTTAGTTTCAGCATCCGGTGGGTGAGGAAACGCAGGACGAAGAAGAGCACGAGCCCCTCAAGCAGCGCTTCGTAGAGCTGGCTTGGGTGGCGGACCTCTCCACTTGGCAACTCGAACGCCCAAGCCACATCGGTTTCCCGGCCCCATAATTCGCCGTTGATGAAGTTCGTCAGCCGTCCTACTCCAAGTCCGAACGGCACGCCCGCAGCCACCGTGTCCAAAAGGCTCCACGCCGGAATGCCGCGCCGCCGCGCAAACAGCACCATTGCAAGGATCACTCCGAGCATGCCGCCATGATAGGACATGCCGCCGTTCCAGACTGCAAACATCGACAGGGGATCAGCGGCAAACCGGGCGAAATCGTAGAACAGGATGTAGCCAATCCGTCCACCGAGGACGACACCGAGTGCAGCCCATGTGACGAAGTCATCAAGATCCAGAGGCTTTATCGGAGGCTTGCCACCGTGCCAAAGCGCCGGATTGGAAACAAGCCGCTTGGAATACCACCAGGCAAACAGGATCGAAACGACATAGCCGATGCCATACCAATGGATGGCCAGCGGCCCGAGCTGCAATGCGATCGGGTCGAATTGCGGATAGGTGAGGGTGGTGAAGGGCAGTGCTTGAATGGCTGACATGATGCGCTCTGGTTACAGCGGTGCGACACTGTCTGTCGAGGGTGGCGAAGATGGGGCGCGAGCCTTAGCCCGTTTCGCGATCTCAATCGCTCCGGCAATTACGGCCGCGTCGCCAGTCGCTTGTGCCTCGACCAGGAAGTAAGCCATTTCCTCCTCGTCTACGAGCGCGTTGGCAGGGTCATAGTCTGTAAATTTTTCAGTCATTCGATGCGCCCTTTAGATGCGGCAATCCTCTGCCTTGCTTTCGGCAGTGCGACTTCCTAAGTCAAGTGCAGCTATTGATGGAGACTCGACATGACCACCGGCCCGAACCGCATATTGGATGAATTCGCCAAGCTGATGACGGATGCCGCCGGCGCGGCGCAGGGTGTGCGCAAGGAAGTCGAAGGTGTCTTCCGGGCGCAGGGCGAAAAGTTGCTCAACTCGATGGAACTGGTCAAGCGCGAGGAATTCGACGCGATGAGCGAGTTGGCCAAGAATGCGCGGGCGGAGAATGTCGTCCTGAAGCTTGCTTTGGCTTCGCTTGAGGCACGTGTTGCGGCGCTTGAAGGTGCGGATGCGCCTGTCACAGCCAAAAAAGCTGCTGCTTCGTCCGCCAAAACGAAGTAATCCACAGCTTCAAATTCCAGACACCGGAATGGCAAATTCCGGAGTCTTTTGAATCACTTGCCCTGTGCATAATGGTCTGGCGCAGCGCGCTATCCACACCCCATTATGGGCAATTTGAAAATTGCTCTGGCGAAGCAGCCCGCGATCAATAGACTGAAAACATTGAATGATTCGAGACTGGTTGTTTCGGCCTGTTCAAAAGCGTTTCGGTGATGTTCAGGGCAGGGTGTTTTTCGCCATGGTGAGCCGGGTTTCCTCGTAAAGCGTTTTGACATCGGAACTTGAAATCGGGATTTGGCGGCTGTCGCCTGGTCTCGCGGATATGGAATATTTGCATGACACTGTTGGATGCCGATTTTGCCCGCGACGCGCACCCGCTCGACGTGATCGAGAGTGTTGCCAGCCAGCGTGAGTGGGCGTTTGAACGCTCGGGCGAAGACGAGATCGCCATTGATGTTGGTGGTCGCCTGTCGCCGTACACGGTGTCCTATTCGTGGATGGAAGATTGTGAAGCGCTGCATCTGGCCTGCGCCTTTGACATGAAGGTTGTCCGCAGCCGCGCCAATGAGGTTGCCAAGCTCGTCACGCTCATCAACGAGCAGCTTTTGATGGGGCATTTTGATTTCTGGCAACGCGAGAATGTCATCATGTTCCGCCAGTCGCTGATCCTTTCCGGCGGCCTTGATCCGACGGAGCGTCAGGTCGAGGTGTTGTTTGAAAGTGCCGTCGAGACGTGCGACATGTATTATTCGGCATTCCAGTTTGTTGTCTGGTCCGGTCAGACAGCACGCGAAGCGCTGGATTCGGCGCTGTTTGAGACAATCGGCAACGCGTGAGTCTTCTGAATGAAGAACGATCCTGTTCGCCCGCAGATCACATTCCCGGACTTTGACAAGGTCGATATCCGTGTCGGCACTATTGTCGAAGCGCTGCCGTTTCCGGAAGCTCGCAAGCCTGCGTTCAAGCTGCGTATTGATTTCGGCCCGGAGATCGGGGTCAAACGCTCTTCCGCACAGATCACCAAGTATTACACCACCAACGAACTTATCGGCCGACAGGTGATGGCCGTTGTCAATTTCCCGCCTCGCCAGATCGGCCCGGTCATGTCGGAAGTGCTGACGCTCGGCGCTCCGGACGAGGATGGTGAAGTGGTGCTGACAGCGGTGACACACAAGGTGCCGGATGGCGGCAAGCTGTTTTAGGTCGCCGTCTGCAATGCCCGGTCGCGTGACAACAGTTAGTCCATACTTCTTCCATTTCATCGCTCGCTTGTCGCCGCTACAAGTCCAGCAACGTTCCGCAGCGACAGTATCGACACCCACTAGTGCGTCGCATTCGCGCAATCCTCCACCGTGTGCCGCCGCTACTTTCCATGCGACTTCAGGGGAATCACCATGGCCACGGACCGCACGCTGCTCGGTATTTTGAACCTGTGCGCCGGTGTGTTCGTGTTCACGGCGCAAGACACGATCCTCAAAGCTGTGTCGGGCAATTATCCGCTGACCGAGGCGATGGCACTGAGGGCAATTGTCGCCGGGCCGATCCTTGGGTTCATCATCTGGCGCTCGGAAGGGTTTGCCGCGCTTGGCCGCAATGCGGGGTTTCTGTTTGCCCGCGCGGTGGTGCTGTTTCTTGCCTATTTCTCCTATTATCTCGCGTTTCCCGCCCTGCCTTTGGCAGACGCAGTGGCACTTTATTTTACGGTGCCGCTGTTTGTTGTGGTGCTCGCCGGACCTTATCTTGGCGAGCGTTCCAACGCCAAAGTGTGGGGCGCGGTGCTGGTCGGGCTGATCGGCGTTGTGATCATGTTGCGGCCGGGCGCGGGGCTGTTTGAACCTGCTGCGCTTCTGTCGCTGTTTGCGGCGGCTGCCTATGCCTCAGGTCAGTTGATGGCGCGCAAAAAGGGCGCGACAACGTCTGCTGCCGTGTTTGCGTTCTGGCAGAACGGCTTCTTTCTGACGGTGGCGATGGTACTGCCTGTGATTTTCATGACGCTCGGCATCACGGACGCGCCGCACCCGTCGTTGAAGTTCCTTGTGCGGCCTTGGGTATGGCCGACGCTGTTTGATGCGTTGCTGATGATGTCTTGCGGCGTGATCGCAGCGGCGGGCACCATTCTTCTTGTGAACGGTTACCGGCTCGCCCCTGCCAACACTGCCGCCGCATTTGAATATACCGGGCTGATCTGGGTCAGTCTGTTCGCCTTCGTGTTCTTTGGAGAAGTGCCGGGAACAGCGACTGTGATTGGCGCATTTTTCATCGTTGCCGCCGGTCTGCTGGCATTGAAAGCGCAGCGCAATCGCACTTCTGACGCTACGTCAGAGGCTGCTGAACGGCCCCTTGCGCAATCCTGAAAAACGCGGCACAAATTCACATGTTGCACCAGATCGGGAATGGCTGGCGCGGCGCAATGAGGGTAACAAGGACTTCCCAACATGGGCCAGATGACAGGCACCGTCAAATTCTTCAACCAGGACAAGGGTTTCGGCTTCATCACGCCGGATGGCGGCGCGAAAGACATATTCGTGCATATATCCGCTGTGCAGGGCTCGGGCCTGAATGGCCTTGCCGACGGTCAGAAAGTCACCTTCGACACCGAGCCGGACAAGCGTGGCAAGGGACCGAAGGCTATCAATCTCCAGCTCGTTTAACCACAGGGCAGGACGGTTCTTCCCGGGCGGGAGACCGGGGATCAAACCGAGTATGATAAACCGCATTGTCTCCCTCGCGCTTCTTGCGCTCGCGCTGGCCATGCACGGTCCCGCCGCAGGTGAAACTGTCGCACGAGCGACCGTCGGACCTGATGAGCGCGGCCTGCTCCCGAACATCACCAGTATCGTCACAGTCGAGCGCATCTGCACACTGATCGCCACCGAGGCGAAGGCCAATTCCATTCCTCCTGAGTTTTTCGCCCGGCTGATCTGGAAAGAAAGCCGGTTCGACCATCAGGCCGTGTCGCCAGTCGGCGCTGAAGGCATCGCCCAGTTCATGCCCGGTACGGCGAAACTGGTTGGCCTGAAAGACCCGTTCAACATTGATCTGGCGATCCCAGCATCGGCAAGCCATCTGGCGGATCTGAAGAAGAATCTCGGCAACTTCGGCCTTGCTGCGGCGGCATATAATGCGGGCGAAGGGCGCGTTTCCCGCTGGCTGAATTCTGGCGGTTTCCTGCCGCTGGAGACGGAAGATTATGTGCTCGACATCACCGGCGAACCTGCGGACAATTTTGTCTCGAGCGGAACCGAGGTGACTGCCAAACCGCTGGACGCCAAGCTGACATTCGACGCGGGCTGCCGCAAGCTGCCAATCATCGCGTTCAATACAATTGCCATGAGCACCGTGCACGTCAAGCCGTGGGGCGTGCAGGTGGCGGGCAATTTCCGCCGATCAGCCGCCGTCAACCAATATGAGCGCGTGCGCCGCCTGTTTGCCTCAGTGCTGGCAAACCACAAGCCTGTCGTCAGCCGCGTGAGAACACCTATTGGAAGGCGGGGTATATACGCGGTGCGCATCGGTGCGGAATCGCGCGGCGAAGCCAACAAGATTTGCGCCGCGCTGCGCACCTCTGGCGGGGCGTGCATCGTGATGAAGAACCGTTAACCAAACTTGGCCGGATTGTGGCGGACCTGTTCAGGAACCATTCAGGCGCTGGCGCGTAGTTGTCGTGTCATGCCGGGAGACCGGCCGGAAATTTCCGAAGGAGTCTGCCATGAACAAGTTCACCAAATCCGCCATCGCTCTTGTAGCAGGCGTCGCATCCCTCGCGCCGACATTCACCAGTGCAGAAGCCGGTGACTGGCGCGACGATCATCGCCGCCCGATTTACCGCCATCACAACAACAATGACGCGCTGGCCGCTGGCATAATTGGCCTTGCAGCAGGGGCCATCATTGTCGGCGCACTGTCAGACCGCTCGCCGCGCGTGATTTATGAAGAGCCGCGCCGCGTTTACCGGCAGCGTCATGTGTCTGTTTATGACTACCCCGACGCGCCGCGCCGCGTCTATCAGGACGACGTCATTTCCTACAGTGATGGTGTTGAGCCGTGGACGCGCGAGTGGTTCCGTTATTGCTCGAACCGCTATCAGTCGTTCAACGCGGAAACCGGCACATTCCGTGGCTACGACGGGCGCGACCACTTCTGCGCCGGAAACTGAATGGTCAAATCAGCGCAAATCGGCGAGGTATGGATTTGACCGCCGTTCCTCGCCGATCCGGCTGCCCGGACCGTGGCCGCAAATGAAGCTGACATCATCGCCGAGCGGCAAGACCTTGTCGCGGATGGAATCCAGCAGGGTCTGGTGATCACCACCCGGCAGGTCTGTCCGTCCAACTGAACCATTGAACAAGACATCGCCGAGATGGGCAAATTTGGCTGCGCGGTTGAAATAGATCACGTGTCCTGGTGCATGGCCCGGCGTGTGGTAAACCTCAAAGACATGATCGCCGAATGACACCGTTTCGCCATCGGTCAGATACCTGTCAGGGGTCGCATCTTCCATTGTGCCCGGAACGCCGAACGCAGCAGCCCTGCTGGTGATATCGTGCAATATCGGTTCATCGGCAATGTGTGGCCCGATGATGTTGACGCCGAGCAACGCCTTCAGCTTCATCGCTCCGCCGGCATGGTCCAGATGGCCGTGTGTCAGCCAAATGGCTTCAACCTTGACGCCCTTTTCGTTGATGGCAGCAGCAATTTGGTCAACA
>JANMQE010000010.1:0-13538 GCA_031370195.1 Phyllobacteriaceae bacterium | reverse complement strand
GCCAGACCTTCGGCATGGTTGATCTGACGCTGCCATTCCAAGGCGATTACACAACTTATGTATTGAAAGCACGCGACGAAGGTTGCGACGCCGTGGTGATGAACACGGTTGAGCCGCAAATTGTCCAAATGATCAACACCGCTGACGCCCAGAATATCACGGGCATCAAGTGGCTGTTCCTCGCCCCCGGCTACACTGTGCAGGTCGCCAAGACCCTCGCCAACACCAAGCAGGAAGTCTACGTCGGCACCGAATGGGAGCCCTACACGGACGCAGGCTCCAAGGCCAATGAAGGCTGGAACAGCGCCATGACCGCTGCCGGCATGCCCCTGACTGCGTTCACCCAAGGCGGCTATGAATCTGCCTCCATCCTGATTGATGTGCTGAAGTCGATTGACGGCCCGGTAACGCGCGAAAGCGTCACAGCCGCCCTGCATGCACTGCCACCGGTCAACAACCCGCTCGTCGGCACGCCGTACACGTTCGGAGAAGCCAAGTCGCACGCCTCTTCGCAGGGCACCAAAATGGTGAAGCTCGAAGCGGGCGCGTGGAAGGTCGAAACGCCGGACTGGTTCATTCTGCCTGCCGAGTGAGCTGACTTCGAACGACGGCCGCAAGCATCAACTTGCGGCCGTCAAGTGTATCAGAACAACTTTGGCATTCAGGAATGGCGGGCGCTTGATGTTAACTTCCCTCGTAGCAGGTCTTGCGGCAGGCGGCGCTTATGCGCTGATCGGCGTTTGCCTCGTCTTCACCTACCGGCTTGTGTCCATCGTCAACTTCACCGGCGCGGCAATCGGGGCGACCGGGACGTTTGTCATGGCGGTTCTCCATGAGGACGGGCTGCCGCTCCTGCCAGCCGTAATTGCCGGCCTTGCCGCCGGGACGTTGACTGCGGCCTTGCTCGGCGCGGTGATGATGCGGTGGTTTTCGGACGCGCCTGCCCAAACCAAGGCCGCGGTAACGGTCGCGCTGCTGGTCGGGATGATTGCCTTGGGCTTGCGCCTCACCGGCGGGCAGCATCCGCGGCCATTTCCAGACCTGATACCGGGCGCGGCATTCTCGTTCGCGGGCGTGGTCATTACGAAGGCTGCGTTGGTAACAATCACGCTCGCGCTCGCCTTCACAATTTTCGGCACACAGTTTCTCAACAAGACCCGCACGGGGCTGAAGCTGCGGGCAATGTCTGAACGACCAATGACGGCAGAACTGTCGGGCATACCCGCGCGCCGGCTTTCCATTGGCGTCTGGGCGGCGGCAGGTCTTGCAACGACGCTGGCGCTCATGATCATTGCGCCGCAGCGGGCACCGAATTTCCTAACCTTCTCCATGCTGGTCGTCCCGGCCTTTGCGGCGGCGCTGATCGGCTCTTTCCGCAGCTTCTGGCTCACACTTGCGGGCGGCATTTCGCTCGGTCTACTTGAAGGTCTTGCCGCAAGCCTCACGTGGCTGCAGCAATTCCGCAGCGCCGTGCCGTTCGCCATCATGCTTGGCGTTCTGCTGTGGTCACAAAGAAAGGCGCGCTGGGATGAAGCCCGCTAATCTCAAATCCGCTGTCACGATGATCGCCATCGCCGTGGCAGCGACGACATTTGTCAATTTCATGTTCACCTCCTACTGGGTCTTCCTGTTCACCAGCGCCATCATTGCCGCCATCGCGCTCCTGGGCGTAGGGCTGGTGGCGAGCCGTGCCGGAATGATCTCGCTTTGCCAGATGTCGTTTGCGGCGATTGGCGCATGGGTGGTGGCTTGGCTGAATGTGGCGGAAGCGCCGGGCACGCTGCTTGTCTGGGTCGTGTTGGGCGGACTGGCGGCGGTGCCGCTCGGCGTCGCCATCGGGCTTCCGGCGCTGCGGCTGCGTGGCATCAATTTGGCAATTGTCACACTGGGATTTGCCGCTGCATTCGACGTGGTTCTGCTGTCCTACACATTCCCCGGACAAACCAAATTCATCTTCGTGCAACGCCCTGATTTCTTCAGTTCTGACCAGGCCTATTTCGCACTGTGCGTCGGCGTGTTCGTGCTTGTTGCGCTGGTGCTGGATGCGCTCAATCGTACGCCGCTTGGCGCGTCATGGCTGTCGATCCGCCACTCGGAACGCAGCACTGCCGCGCACGGGGTCTCCATTCCACAGTCCAAACTCAGTGCCTTTGCCATCAGCGCCTTTATCTCTGGCGTCAGTGGCGGCTTGCTTGCAGGGCAGCTCGGCACGCTGGTCGCAGACTCGTTCAGCCTTATGGTGTCGCTGGTGTATTTCGTCGTCACCACAATGGCGGGCGCGCATCTGGCGGAAGGGGCCATCTTCGGTGGCATGCTAATCATATTCTTCCCCGAATTGCTGCGCCGTCTCAACCTGCCGCAGGACATAGGCAACATGTTCTTCGCACTCGGCGCGACGCAGGCGCTCAGCATGGGCGGCACCATGTCCGAGGATCTGCGCAAGGGCTTGAGCAAGCTCCTCGGTGGACGGGTGAAACAGCTTGCTCAGACAGCTGCAACGGCTGGCGCAATTGCGCCACCGCCAACTGCCGCAAACGCAGGCATAGCTCTTGAGATCAAGGACCTGACAGTGCGCTACGGCAATGTGGTGGCACTGAATGGGGTCAGCTTTGTTGTGCCTGAGAAATCGGTCGTCGGCCTGATCGGGCCTAACGGCGCAGGCAAATCAACGCTGATTGATGCGGTAACCGGATTTCTGCATGGCTACGAGGGAAGCATCATCCTGTCCGGCAAGCCGCTTGATGCGTTGCAGGCGCACAAGCGAGCCCAGGCAGGTGTGCGGCGCACATGGCAGCAAAACCGCATCGCGCCACAGCTTTCCGCCGGAACCTACCTGACACTTGCGGCAGGCAAACTGTTGCCAGCGTTAGAGCAGAAGGAGCTACTGGCATGGATGGGTTGCCCTGCGCCGGAAACGCCTGTGTCCTCTATTGACGCAGGAACAAGGCGGCTGATCGATGTCGCGGGAGTGATCGCGGCGCGGCCAAAAGTCATCCTGCTGGACGAACCGGCCGCGGGCCTGTCGCATGAAGAGTCTCTCTTGCTGGCCTCGCGCATCGCGCTGATACCGGAGCGGTACGGCATCTCCGTGCTCCTCGTCGAGCATGACATGGATTTGGTCCGACTGGTGTGCAACTCGGCAGTGGTGCTGGATTTCGGCAAGGTTATCGCCGCAGGGCCGACCGCGACGGTCTTGTCTGACCCGGGCGTCATCAAAGCCTATATCGGCGACCCGGAGGAGCTTGCGGCAGCATGAGCGCACTGGAGATTGACAATCTTAGGGTCAACCGCGGCGGCCTGCCCGTTATTCGCGGTGCATCGCTGAAGGTCGATGAGGGAACCATCACGGTGCTGCTTGGGGCCAATGGTGCGGGCAAGACAACGCTGCTGGAAGGCGTTGCCGGGGCGGTGGCATCGAGTGGAGGCATGGTGCGCGTCGGCGGTGTTCAGGTGGAAAAACTGTCGCCATACCGGCGCGCCCGGCAAGGCCTGTCACTGGTCGAGCAGGGGCGGGCGGTGTTCAAGGATTTGACCGTGGAGGAAAACCTTGATGTGGCGCGGCGCGACGATGTCTCGACGGACGAGACGTTCCAAATTTTCCCCGAACTCGTCCCAAGGCGGCATGTCCGTTCCGGCCTCCTGTCGGGCGGCGAGCAACAGATGCTGCTCATTGGCCGCGCGCTGCTTGCCCGGCCCAAAGTGCTACTCATTGACGAAATGTCGCTCGGCCTCGCGCCGCTGATCGTGCAGCGGCTGATGCGGCTGACGCGGGATCTGGCCAAGGATGGGCTGTCGATCCTGCTGGTCGAACAGTTTGCCTCGCTGGCGCTTGCCGTCGGCCACCGCGCCTATGTGCTGCGGCGGGGCGAGATTGCCTATGACGGTGCATGTGCCGAGCTTCGCAAAGATCCGAAGCTTCTGCATAAATTATACTTTGGCGAATAGGTGCTGAGATGAGCGGAACCGGCTTTTACTTCGACGAAAAATGCATGTGGCACATCGGCCAGTTGCATGCGGGGACATTTCCTGTCGGCGGCTGGGTGCAACCGCCGAACGCGTCGGGACTTGCTGAATCACCGGACACCAAGCGCCGCCTGCGCTCGCTGCTGGATGCATCGGGCCTCCTTGCAAAGCTCGATCAGCGGACCGCGCCTTGGGCAACGGAGGAGGACTTGCTGCGTGTCCACCCGCGCCACTATATCAGCCGTTTCAAGCATATGAGCGATGCGGGCGGCGGCGATATGGGCATGCAGGCGACGTTCGGTCCGGGCGGCTATGAGATCGCAAAGCAATCGGCAGGTCTTGCCATCACTGCGGTGGATGCTGTTCTTTCCGGCGAACTCGCCAACGCATACGTCCTGTCGCGCCCGCCCGGCCACCACTGCCATAAAGATTTCGGCATGGGCTTTTGCCTGTTCGCCAATGTGGCGGTTGCGGTCGAAGCGGCCATCGCCAAGAACGGTTTGACCCGCGTTGCGGTGCTCGACTGGGATGTGCACCACGGCAATGGCACAGAGGCAATTTTCCTTGACAGGTCAGACGTGTTGACCATTTCAATCCATCAGGAAAACTGCTTCCCGGTCAATTCCGGTGCTGCAAGCCAGCGCGGCGAAGGACGCGGTGAGGGCTATAATCTGAACGTGCCGCTACTGCCCGGCGGCGGCGACCAAGCGTATCGTGATGCGTTCGTACTCATCGTTCTTCCGGCATTGCGCAAGTATCAGCCGGAGCTGATCGTGGTCGCCTCGGGGTTGGACGCCAACTGTCTCGATCCGTTGGCGCGCATGATGCTTTACAGCGATTCCTACCGCTGGATGATGGCAAGCGTTATGGAGGTGGCTGACGAGTGTTGCGCGGGCCGTGTCGCTGTCGTTCATGAGGGCGGTTACTCGGAATCCTACGTGCCATTCTGCGGGCAGGCGCTCATTGAGCAACTGTCCGGAATCAAAACCGAAGCGACCGATCCGATCCTCGAATTTGCGCAACTGCAACAGCCCAACGCCGCGTTCCAAGCCTTCCAGCGCGACCTTCTCAGGCAGCAGGCGTCAAGCCTGTTCGGTGGTTGATCGGAGCGAACTTAGCAGCTCGCCTATTTCCGCAAGCTTTGCGATGGTGGATGTCAGGTCGCCATGCGTGGTGCGCGGATTGATCGTGCACATGCGCAATACGGTCGCGCCGCGCATGACCGTCGGACTCAGCATGGCATGACCTGACAGGATCAGCTCATGCGCCATGTCTGAATTCAGCGTGCTCAACTCCGTGTCGCTCATGCCGGAGTGGCGATATCGGAATGTGATGATGCCAAGGCTCGCCGGAGTAATGACTTCCCAACAGTCCTTTTCAGCCAGCAGGCTTTGTACCAATTCTGCATTGGCGATGCCCAGCTCAATCGCCTCACGGAAGGCATCGACGCCAAACACCTTCAGCGACATCCATAGTTTCAGGGCACGGAAGCCGCGTGTCAGTTGCACGCCGTAGTCGCTGAAATTCGGCTGCTCGGCGCTTTCCTCGATGATCTTGAGATATTCCGCCGAAACCTTGAAGGTGTCTTTCAGATGCGCGCCATTGCGTACCAGCGCGCAGCCGATTTCATATGGTTGAAACATCCATTTATGCGGATCAATCGTGATGGAATCTGCACGGTTCATGCCATCCAGCGCGGGCCGTCCTGATGGTGAAAGCGTTGCGCTTCCGCCATAGGCCCCGTCGACATGCATCCACAGCCCCTCACTGGCGCAGAAATCCGCGATCTCGTTCAAAGGGTCAACCGCGCCTGCATTGGTGGTGCCAGCATTGGCCACCACACAAAACGGCACGAGACCCTGCTGCCGGTCAGCGGCAACCTTCTGTCTCAAGGTTTCCATCGGCATGCAGTAGTTTTGGTCCGACACGATCTTGCGCAACTGAAATTGCTGGAAGCCGAGAATTCTCAAGCCCTTGGCAACCGATGAATGAGTCTGGTCGGAGAAATATATAGAGGCGTTGTTCGGGTTGTTTGCCAGCTTCTGGTGGCGCGCCACGGCAAGACAAGTGAGATTGGCCATGGAGCCACCGCTGACGAAAAGTCCGCCGGCAGCGGCGGGCATTTCAAACAGCTGTCGCAGCCATTCTATGGTCGCCAGTTCAACCTGCGCCGCGCCGGAGGGACCAATCCATGCGCCGCAAAAAATATTCATGGCAGAGGCGAGGGCATCCGCCATCGCGCCAATGAAGTTGCCGGGGCCGGGAACAAAGGCAAAATTGCGGGGATGATCGTTATGGGTCATCTCTTCAAGAACATGCGTGCGAAACTGATCAAGCACTTTGTCAAACGGTGTGGCTTCAAGGGGCAGGGGCTCTGCCAAACCGGCCTGCAACTCCTTGAGGGATGAAGGCCGCGTTGGCGGCAAGCCATCAAGTTGCACGAAGTGATTGACAATCATCTGCCCCACATCCGCCATGGCTTTGCGCATGTCGTCGTGAGACAGAGTGAGGGGAGGCAAGGGGCGCGTTTGTGTCACTGTGTCCTCAAGTCGAAGCGGGCTGGTGCCTGTCAGGGTGGGCTGCCGCAATGCCCGGTATCATTTCAAGCCGGTCCAGTGCGCGGTTGATCCGCACACATGCTGAGATGTCGGCACCCCAACGCCGCGCGTTGTAGACCTGCGGCACCAGACAGAGATCGGCAAGTGTCTGCTGGTCGCCAAAGCACAGGGGGCCCGGCAGAGTAGACATCATAGTCTCGACGGCCGCCAATCCTTCGCTGATGAACTTCTTCATCCATGCGTCGCGGGTTTCTTCCGGCTTGCCCGCAAGTTCAATGACATGGTTGACGACGCCAATATTGCAGACGGGATGGATCTCCATCGCGATGGTGTGCGCCACTGCGCGGACCTTGGCCCGACTGGCAGGTTCAGCCGGCAGAAGTCCAAGCCCACGCGTTTCATCAAGATATTCAATGATCGCGAGCGACTGCGTGAACAACTGTCCGTCAATGTGCAGCGCTGGAATGAGCCCCTGCGGATTGCGCGCCAGATGCTCCGCAGACTTGTGGGCGCGCTTGACAATATCCACCGGCACGCTGCGATATTCGATACCCGCCAGATTGAGAGCGATGCGGACACGGTAGCTCGCCGATGAGCGCCAGTAATCGTAGAGGATGACATCGCTCACTGGCCGCGCGCCTTCTCGATGATCGCCTTCAGGGTTTGGATATCGCCGATGGCATTGGCCATGACGAGCACCAGCCGCGCATTCAGCCGGGCGCTGTCCTCTTCTGACAGACCGGCATGGGCGGCAATCAGCGCCTCGTAGAAATCATCGCCATATTTTCCGAGACGGTCTTGTCCAAGATCGATCATGACGGCTCCGTTGATGTCGCGCGGGCGAGGGCCAAAGCAAGGGCTTGGGCGATGTCATTGGCTGACGGGTTTCGCCACGCTGCGGCGACATGCTGGTCGGGACGGATTAGATAGGTCCAATCAGCCCCATAGCGGGCGGCGGCAAGGCCGGTCACATCTTGCAGGTCGGCGTCTTCTTTTGGCGCCACTGTCAGCGATTTCAGCGCGGTTTTCGGCGCTCCCGCGCCCGGTGTCAGAACAATGAATTGCCCGCCCAAATGATCCAGCAGAAAGCCGTCTCTGCCATCCACACGCACCGGCGCGTCGAGGCAGGGCGAGCCGGCCGGCAATGGCGCTGTTTCACCACGCGTCTGCAACGACAGGCCGGCAAGCGAACAAGGCTGCGACAGGCGACCCGAGTTGATGAGGCGGCGTGCGAACGGCATGTCTTTTGCCAGCGCAAGCACTTCGTCGCGGAACAGCCGCTCAACCGGTGTGGCCGCTGACATGAAATTGGTGGTGCGCGACGAGTTGAGAATATTCTCGTCCGCTCCGTGGACGCGCTCCTCATTGTAGCTTTCGAGCAGCGCGGTCGGCGCTTCACCTTTCACCACAGCAGCCAGCTTCCAGCCGAGATTGTCCTCATCCTGTATGCCGCCATTTCCGCCCCGCGCGCCGAAAGGCGAGACCACGTGGGCGCTGTCGCCTGCAAAAATCACGCGCTCATGCAAAAAGCGCTCGAGCCTGCGGCACTGGAATGTGTAGACGGACACCCAGTCCAGCTCAAAGTCTGAGTGGCCAACCGCCTTTTCGATGCGCGGGATGACGCGCTCCGGGCGCTTTTCAAGTTCCGGATCGGCATCTGGGCCAAGTTGCAGATCAATCCGGTAAATATTGTCCGGCTGCTTGTGCAACAGTGCCGACTGGCCCGGATGGAAGGTCGGCTCGAACCAGAACCAGCGCTCGGATGGCTGTTCGATTTTCATCTCGACATCGGCGATAAGAAAGCGCTCTTCAAAGAAGCGGCCTTGAAAATCCAGACCCATCATGGCGCGCGTCGGCGAACGAGCCCCGTCACAAGCGACAACATAATCTGCCACCAGATTGTAAGCGCCGTCAGGCGTCTGCACTGTGAGCATTGCGCCAGCTGAATTCTGGCTGACTCCAGTGACCTTGTTCTTCCAGTGCAGGTCGATCAGCTCCGGAAAGTCAGCGCATCGCTCCACCAGATACTGTTCGACATGATATTGCTGGAGGTTGATGAACGCCGGGTTTTTGTGGCCTTCCTCAGGCAAAAGATCGAAATTCCAAACCTCCTTATCGCCGTGGAACAACCGTCCGACCTTCCATGTGACGCCTTTGGCGACCATCCGCTCGCCGACACCAAGCCGGTCGAAAATCTCCAGCGTGCGCTTGGCCCAGCATATCGCGCGGCTGCCGACGGAAACCGTATTGTTGTCATCAAGCACAACGCATTTGACGCCGTGGAGGGCAAGATCAATCGCCAGCGCAAGCCCGACCGGCCCCGCGCCAATGATCGCCACCGGGGCATCGCTTGCCACACCGCCAGAGAGCTCCGTTGGAGTGCGGTAGGGGAAGGCGGTGTAATCTGTGTGGGGCATGGATGAAATTACCCCTGCAATGCCTGCCACATGGCGACGTCCCGCTCGGCGGTCCAGATGCGCGGCGTGTCCATGCCGAGCGCCTCATCATAGGCGCGCGCGACGTTGAACGGCAGGCAGTGTTCGTAGATCGCATACTTCGAAAACTTCGGATCGCACTCGGCCCGTACAGCGTCCCACGCCTCCTTCAACGATCCGCCTCGCGCTGCGACCTGCGCAGCCGGGCGGTAGGTGCTTTCGACAAAATCGCGGGTGTTTTCAATCGCAGCGCTGACCATGGCGTCGCCAACCAGCGCATCGCCGCGACCGGGCGCGATGGCGCGGGGGCGATAGGATTTGATGGCATCCAGCGTCGTGCCCCAGTCATTGAAATGTCCGTCGCCGCAATAGCAGGCCGAGTGATATTCGACGATGTCGCCGGTGAACATCACCTGTTCGTCTGGCACCCAAGCGACGATATCGCCAGCGGTATGGGCGCGGCCAAGGTGCAAGAGGTCCACCCGCCGTTTGCCAAGAAAGATGGTCATTTTCGACGTGAAGGTCTGCGTCGGCCACGTGAGGCCCGGAATGCTTTCGTGACCCTGAAACAGGCGCGGGAAGCGACCAAATTCCGAGTCCCAATCCTCCTGGCCTCGCTCTGAAACCATGGCGCGACATTTCTGCGATGCAATGATCTCCGATGCGCCATAGGCTGAAGCGCCGAGCACGCGCACGGCGTGATAATGCGACAGCACGACATATTTGATCGGCTTGTCGGTAACTGTCCTGATCTTCTCGACCACCTTGTTGGCAAGTCGCGGCGTCGCCTGCGCATCAACGATCATGACACTGTCATCGCCAATGATCACGCCCGTGTTGGGGTCGCCCTCAGCGGTGAAGGCCCAAAGATCGCGGCCGATTTCCGTGAACGAGATTTTCTTTTCAGCGAGGTCGCCGTGTGAGGCAAATTGCTTGGCCATTCAATTGGTTCCTGAATATTTTTGCACGGTCTGTTCTATCGCGCCGAAGATCGAGCGGCCTGCAGCATCCTTCATTTCGATGCGCACAGTGTCGCCGAACTGCATAAACGGCGTTTGCGGTTTGCCTGTGACAATGGTCTCGATCATGCGGATTTCGGCGATGCAGGAATAGCCAAGGCCACCCGCTGACACCGGCTTGCCCGGTCCGCCATCCTTGTCCTTGTTCGACACGGTGCCGGAGCCGATGATGGCGCCGGCGCATAGCGCACGGGTCTTGGCAGCATGGGCGACAAGCTGGCCAAAATCAAATGTCATATCGACACCCGCATCGGCGCGGCCAAACGGCTTGCCGTTGAGATCAACAGACAAGGGCAAGTGCACCTTGCCATCCCTCCATGCTCCTCCAAGTTCATCCGGGGTCACTGCCACAGGGGAGAAGGCGGACGACGGCTTGGACTGGAAGAAGCCAAACCCCTTGGCAAGTTCAGCCGGGATCAGATTGCGCAGCGAGACGTCGTTGACAAGCATGATCAGTCGGATTGCAGCGGCGGCTTCTGCAGGCGACGCGCCCATCGGCACATCATCGACAATCACCGCAACTTCGCCTTCCATGTCGATACCGTAGGCCTCATCGGCCATGACAATTGGATCGCGCGGATTGAGAAACGAGTCTGAGCCGCCCTGATAGATCAGCGGGTCGGTCCAGAAACTCTCCGGCATTTCTGCGTTGCGGGCTTTGCGGACAAGTTCCACATGGTTCACATACGCCGAACCATCCGCCCATTGGTAGGCGCGCGGCAGTGGCGATTGCGCGTCGTTCTCGTGAAATCGTTCCGAGGGAACCGATCCGTGCTCAAGGCTCTCAGACAGGTTCTTGAGATGGCTGACATATTTGGCCCAATTGTCCAGCGCCGCCTGCAAAGTCGTCGCGAGGAACGAGGCATCTGTGCAACGGGTCAGATCGCGCGAGACCACCACGAGCCTGCCGTCGCGAGAGCCGTTTTTGAGTGTTGCCAGCTTCATTCGCTCCAGTACCCTTCGATGGTTCCGTTGAACCGCTTTTTCAGGTCCGTCCAGCAGTCAGCGTAATTGTCCTGCAGCGTTTCAAGTTCTGCGGCAAAGTGCGTTATGTGCTGCGGGAAACGAGTCTCAAACATGAACGCCATCGTGTGGTCGAGCTTGACGGGTTTCAGGTCAACCGTCGAGGCCTTCCAATATCCCGGCGCATCCGGGCCATGCGCCAGCATCATGTTGTGCAGGCTCATGCCGCCGGGGACGAAACCTTCCTCCTTGGCATCGTAGCGGCCATAAATGAGGCCCATGAATTCAGACATGATGTTGCGGTGATACCAGGGCGGGCGGAAGGAGTGCTCGGCAACCAGCCAGCGCGGCGGGAAGATCACGAAATCGATGTTGGCCGTGCCTTCTTCGCCGGACGGTGCCGTAAGCACCGTGAAGATCGATGGATCCGGATGGTCAAACAGAATGGCACCGACCGGCGAAAAGGTGCGCAGATCATATTTGTAGGGCACGTAGTTGCCGTGCCAGGCAACCACATCCATTGGCGAATGCGGCAGTGTTGTCTCATGGAACTTGCCGCACCATTTGATCAAGAGCCGCGTCGCCGTGTCCTTTTCCTCGAACCAGGCCACCGGAGTTTTGAAATCGCGCGGGTTGGCAAGACAGTTAGCGCCTATCGGACCTCGCTCCGGAAGCGTGAATTTTGCGCCGTAGTTTTCGCAGACATAGCCTCGCGCCTCAGTATCGAGAAGCTCGACGCGGAACAGCATGCCGCGCGGAATGATGCATATCTCCGACGGCTCCAGTTCCATGACGCCCATTTCAGTGACGATGCGCAGGCGGCCCATTTCTGGCACGATCATCAGCTCGCCATCGGCATTGAAGAAGTGCTCGTCCACCATGTCGCTGTTGGCCACATAGATGTGCGACGCCATGCCTGCCTGACCGTTGACATCGCCCGCTGTGGTGATGGTGCGCATGCCTTCGATGAAATTTGTCGGCGCAGCAGGCACTGGAACAGGGTCCCAACGCAATTGGCCAAGTGGCAGCTCATGGTCGTCCGTGTTGGGCGCGGATTTCCAGAACGCGTGCTCGACTTGTTTGAAACGGCCTGTGTGGCGCACCGACGGCCGGATGCGATAGAGCCACGACCGCTCGTTTGCGCCGCGCGGCGCAGTAAATGGCGAACCGGACAGTTGCTCGGCATAGAGCCCGTAGGCGCAGCGCTGCGGCGAGTTCTGGCCCTGCGGCAGCGCGCCGGGCAGGCTTTCCGTTTCAAAATCATTGCCGAACCCCGGCATATATTTCAACGTCATGGCTAGCCCTCCCATGCTTAACGCGTTAATGGTTTCATTCGTAACAATCCATTTTGTAACTATCAACGGGATAATTGCCATGAGCGCCGCAGAGTCCGAATTGATACTGCGTGATTTTCTGCCCTACCGGCTGCACAATGCGGCGGAGAAGGTGAGTCTGGCGTTTGCGGCAATTTACAAGCAACAGGAAGGCCTTAGCCGTCCCGAATGGCGAGTGCTGGCCATCCTCGCGCAGCTCGCCCGCACGACGGCGAAAGACATTGGCGCGCAAGCCAACATGCACAAGACCAAGGTCAGCCGCGCCGTATTTGCGCTCGAAGAGCGCAAGTGGCTGGCGCGGAAAACGGACGACGCAGACCGGAGGGTTGAGTGGCTGCAATTGACAAAAACAGGCCGCGCGCAATTTGCCAAGCTCTCGCAATCCGCGCGGCAGTTCGAGGCCGCTCTGGTGGCGGCGCTTGGCAACAGGGCGACTGCGCAACTGCTGTCGTCATTGGAGCGGATCGAAACAATCCGCATGCCAGAAGATGTCCGCCGTTATCCCCTCGCCAGATAGGTTCGGGCAAGATCAAGCGCTTCGCTCTTGTGCCGCTTACGGCGGGCCGTCATGTCGGGCTCATGCTTTCTTGCTTCTGCCCACCCCAAATAGGTAAGCGCGCGCAGCAGCAGGAACATTGGCAGCGTATCCAGATCTCGTTGGGGTATCTGGCGCTGCGACGCATAGGCTGAAAGCAGAGCAGACTTCAGCGCCTCATAGTGCGGCTCGCTGCGGTTCTTGATCAGCGCGGTCGCGATGTCGAACATCCGGAAACCGAAACCTGCATCGTCAAAGTCAATCATCCGGATTTGACCCTGATGCACAAGCACATTCTCCCGCACGAGATCAGCATGAATCAGCCCATAATCCGCACCATCAGCGACGTATTGATCGAGATCGCTGCCGAGCTGTTGCCGCACGGCAGTGAGCGTCTCCAATTCCTTTTCAGAGCAATCCGAAATCGTCCAGAATTGCCCCCAGAACGGCACCTCACCAATCAATCCATCCCGGTCCCAGGCGTGGCGATGAAAGTGCGGCGGGACGCGCCAGTCGTCAGAAATCTGATGCAATTTCGCCAAGGATTCGCCGAGGGCGCGGAAGAGTTCTGTCTGCTCGTCAACCGAACCGGCGAGTGGAACACCGGACTTGCCGAGAGGCGCGCCGTCCAGCCAGGTCAACAAATCGGCGACACAACGCTGTCCGGAAGTATTGATGATTTCGACGAGCAATTCTCCGTCTGATGTCGGAATTGGAGCGGGCACCGCAAG
>JANMQE010000006.1:0-5446 GCA_031370195.1 Phyllobacteriaceae bacterium | reverse complement strand
CGCCGATGGGAGGCGGCAGCCGCGTGACGATGGCTTCGAGAACCTCGTCGACGCCCTGGCCTGTCTTCGCGGAGATCAGGACGGCATCCGCCGCGTCGAGGCCGATAACGTCCTCGATCTGCTGCCTGACCTTGTCGGGTTCGGCGGCGGGCAGATCGACCTTGTTCAGTACCGGAACGATCTCGTGGTTGTTGTCGATCGCCTGATAGACGTTCGCCAGCGTCTGCGCCTCGACGCCTTGTGACGCATCGACCACCAACAGCGAGCCTTCGCAAGCGGCCAGCGAGCGCGACACTTCATAGGCAAAATCGACGTGGCCGGGCGTGTCCATCAAATTGAGGATATAGGTCTCGCCGTCATTGGCCTTGTAGGTCAGGCGCACGGTCTGCGCCTTGATGGTGATGCCGCGCTCTTTCTCGATGTCCATCGAGTCAAGCACCTGCTCGGTCATCTCGCGCAGCTCCAGCCCGCCGGTCTGCTGGATGAGCCGGTCAGCAAGCGTGGATTTGCCATGATCAATTTGGGCGACGATGGAGATATTGCGGATATGGGAGAGGGGCGTTGTCATACGCGCGCTGATAGCGATGCAAGGGCGAATTGGCAAGGCGGGGCGTTGCATGCGCGGCAATGTGCGCATACTATATGTGCAAGGAGTTATTGCCATGCTTGCCAAGACTGAATCCAAAACCCGCAAAGCCACGAACCTTTCGATTGATGCAACTGTTCTTGCAGATGCCAAGGCGCTCGACATAAACGTTTCGCGCGCGGCAGAAACGGGTATTGCCGAGGCGGTCCGCAAGGAGAAGGGGCGTCGATGGCTGGAGGAGAACCGCGAGGCGATTGATTATTACAATGCCTATGTCGCCGAGCATGGCTTGCCGCTTTACCAATATCGCCAATTTTGAGAATGAGGCTCATCAATGGCGAGGCATGAAGTTTTTCAAACGCTGGACGGCGCTAGCTATCTTCTTGATGTACAAAATGATTTGCTCGACATCATCGGCACCCGGGCGATGGTGCCGCTGTTGGCGCGGGACAAATACACCAAAACGTTCTCAAGGCTGAATCCTGAATTCATGGTTGGAGACAAGCGCTTTGTCATGATGACGCAATTCATCACTGCCGTGCCTCTCTCCATTCTCGGTGCTTCTGTTGGAAGTCTCGGAGATCAGACAGACGAGATCACGCAAGCCCTCGACATGCTCTTCCAAGGCTTCTGAGCGCCGGGGTTAATTTTCTGCATAACTCTCCGTAAACCATTGCACTCAGCGCACTGCTGCGCTGCAATATCAACTCTACAAATCGAAAGCGCTTTCGACCATATTTTCGTTATCGGTCAAACAAAGAGGCGACCGGTGGATTTCCCGAAAGGAGAAACAACATGAACATGATGAATTCGTACCGGAACTGGCGCACCTATCGCAACGCGTTTGCTGAACTCAGCACTCTGTCGAACCGCGAACTGGCTGACATCGGCATTGCACACGCCAACATCCGCGAAATCGCCCGCCAGGCTGTGAAGTAACAATTCCGGCTGAAAGGCCGTCCCATAAAGGCCAAGTGCCTCGCCCATCCGCACCCGCCAAATGGCGGGTGCTTTGTTTTAAGGCTTCCATGCAACAGCGATGTCATCCCAGCGCCCCTATGTGACGCGCCTGACCCTTGTCATCCCGGCGCAATGATGATGCATTAGACGTCATCATGACAGGAGTTGGGAGGGTCGGGCATGGGTATCAATCTTGCGACACTGAAAACCGCACTCTCGCTGCGCATGCTGCCTTTGACCCTTTCAGTTGTGATGACTGCGGCAATCCTCATCGAAATGCTGGCCGCGCCGAGCACGTTTTCGCTGCTCCTCCTGCCGCTGATGGTGTTTGGGGGCCTCACCGCGCTTGGCATCCGCGACATCCGCCAGGAGAAGCGCTCGATCCTGCGCAACTATCCGATCTCCGGCCATCTTCGATATCTGATGGAAGACCTGCGGCCGAAAATCCGGCAGTATTTCTTTGAAGGCGAAAAGGATGGCCGCCCCTTCCCGCGCGACAAGCGCTCGCTGGTCTACCAGCGCGCCAAAGGCCAACTCGACAAGCGGCCTTTCGGCACCGAATTTGATGTCTATGAACCGAATTACGAATGGCTCTCGCATTCAATGGCCCCGACACATGTCACTGGCCATGATTTCCGTGTCACCATCGGCGGGCCGGATTGCAAGCAGCCCTATTCATCCTCAGTGCTCAACATTTCCGCCATGAGTTTCGGCTCGCTGTCGGCAAATGCCATTCAGGCGCTGAACAGGGGCGCGAAGATGGGCGGCTTTGCCCACGACACCGGCGAGGGCGGCGCCTCGCCCTACCACCGTCAACACGGCGGCGATCTGATCTGGGAGCTCGGCTCCGGCTATTTCGGCTGTCGCAATGATGACGGCACGTTCTCTGCTGACAAGTTCAAGGCCCGCGCTGCCGAGCCGCAGATCAAAATGATCGAGATCAAGCTTTCACAGGGTGCAAAGCCCGGCCACGGCGGCGTCTTGCCGGCAGCCAAGATCACGCCCGAAATCGCCGAAATGCGCGGCATCCCGATGGGTCAGGATTGCATATCGCCCGCCGCCCATCCGGCTTTCTCCACACCACTCGAACTAATCGCGTTCATCAGGCAGCTGCGCGAATTGTCAGATGGAAAGCCCGTCGGCTTCAAGCTGTGCATCGGCCAGCGGCACGAGTTTCTCGCCGTGGTCAAGGCGATGATCGAGACCGGCGTGACGCCCGATTTCATCGTCGTCGATGGCAAGGAAGGTGGCACCGGCGCTGCCCCGTCGGAGTTCATCGACCATATCGGCATGCCGCTGCAGGAAGCGCTGACGTTCGTGCACTTCTCGCTGGTCGGCGCAGGCCTTCGCGACCGCATCAAGATCGGCGCGTCCGGCATGATGATCTCGGCGTTTGACATCGCCCGCACCATGGCCCTCGGCGCGGACTGGATAAACATGGCCCGCGCCTTCATGTTCGCTGTCGGCTGCATCCAGAGCCAGACCTGCCACACCGATCATTGCCCTACAGGCGTCGCCACGCAGGACCCCGACCGCCAGAAGGCGCTCGTCGTCACCGACAAGGCCACGCGGGTGAAACAGTTCCACGAAAAAACCCTGATGGCGCTCGCCGAAGTGGTCGGCGGCGCAGGCCTCACCCACCCGTCCGGCTTCCGCCGCTTCCACTTCCACAAGCGTGTCGGCGAGGGCAAAGTCAAAAGCTTCATGGATCTTTACCCCCCGCTGAAGAAGGGCGAATTGCTGTCAGGCACGGAAGACGCCCGGTTCAAAGGCGCATGGATGCGGGCAAGTGCGCAAACGTTTGCCGCGCTGCATGGGGGGTGAGGACATTGCAGGGGCTGTTGACTCCGGCGGCGATAGGCTAAAGACCATCAACGCCGGAACACTACAACATGAACCTGACGTTTGATACCGGGCTTGAAGACGACGGCCATGGATCGCCGAAGTGCCGGAGCTTCCCGGCGTCATGGCGTATGGCGCAACAGAGCAGGGCACCATTGCGAGCGCCGAGGCGCTGGTACTGCGGGCTCTGGCAGAGCGCATTGAACTCAGTGAATCTGGTTCCATCGGCATCGTGATCAGTATTGCAACGGAATGACCGTTTTTCAACCGCAAAGGCGCGCCGTGTGCTGGCGGCATTGATTCGGCTCGGCTGGTCCACCAAACGGCAGACCGCGTCACATAAAACTTTGGCAAATCAGGCTATCCGGCTGTCGTTTTCGCCTTTCATGATGGCGATGAGATCGATCCGAAAATGCTGGCACGCATGGCCATGGTTGCCGGGTTGAATCCTGTGGACATTCAGAGCAGAAAGCAACCGGCGTTAGCCTGGCGGTGCGGACTGTTTGACACTCAGATCAATGATGTCTCGCTCAGCCACTGTCGGCAAACCGGTAGCCATTACCGGACTCTGTCAGGATCAGCTCCGGTTCTGATGCCGTATCTTCGATGTTCTGCCGGCCCTGTCCAAAGAACACGCGAAGATGGGAACAACTGAAGCCCAGAGTGCGCAGGCTGATCACCACATTCAATTGCATGGAAAAGCCACAAATCCCCACTGACTTGCCAATGTGCCGCAGACCCGGCTCGCGACAGTTGCGTTCGCCGCACGATGTTGAGTGTCTTTTCGGCGCAATTCTGCCATGGTCATGGCAGATCGATTCTGGCAGGGCATCGCCGCCAAAACATAAGAGGCATTTGTGAAAAAGCTGATCGCGCTGTTCTCCATTCTCTTCGTGCTGATACCCGCAACTGTGTTCGCGCAGGGCATCACCCAGCAAAAGCTGGGGTTTGCGCCGGGAAGAAGCCAAGCCACGATCAGCGGCGAGATCGCCGGACGGCAAACGATTGACTATGTTGTCGCAGCCAAACGCGGTCAGACGATAGGCATCAGTTTCGCACCCTCAAACAGTTTTGCATTTTTCAACCTGTTGGCACCCGGCACGGGCGATGCGCTGTTTGTCGGACAGGATCAGGGCAATCCGGCCAAGTTTACGGCGCGGCTCGGTGCCACCGGCAACTATGTTGTTCGTGTTTATCTCGTCCGGGCTGCTGCACGACGCGGCGAAACCTCTGACTACAGTCTGACCGTCGCCATCTCCGGTGGTACTCCGACGCCGCCGCCTGTCGCTGATGACGAATCCGGTGGCCCTGACTTTTGGGCGGTCAGCGGCTTGACGCCGGGCGACAAACTCAACATGCGTCGCGGCCCGTCAAGAACCGAGCGCGTCGTCGCAACCTTCCGCAACGGCGCGGTTCTGGCCAACCTTGGGTGCCGCCGCATTGATGATCAGCGCTGGTGCAAGGTGCGCAATCCGGATTTTCCCGCACAGGCAGGCTGGGTGAACGGCCGCTATCTGCGCGAATCCGGCGCGCCGGTTGACGAGGACCAGCCCATCAAAATTCCGCCACCGTCTGGTGACTTTGCCGATGGCGAAGCCGGTGGACCTGACTTTTGGACAGTCAGTGGCTTGACGCCGGGCGACAGGCTCAACGTGCGCCGTGGCCCGTCACGAGCAGAACGGGTCGTCGCCACATTCCGCAATGGCGCTGTGCTGGCCAACCTCGGGTGCCGCCGCATCGATGCACAGCGCTGGTGCAAAGTGCAAAACCCGGATTTTGCCAATCAGACGGGCTGGGCAAACGGGCGATATCTGCGCGAAGCCGCAGCGCCGGTTGATGACAGCCGCCCGGATGATGTCATCGTGCCAAGACCAGACACTCAGGCGACCGGCGACCTCGACTGCGCCATCACAGGTTATCCGAGCGTCAGAAGCTGCGAGTTCGGTGTGACGCGCAGCAGCCGAGACAAGGCCACCGTCTCGATCACCCTGCCGGACGGCGATCAGCGCGTGCTCGAATTTGACAATGGCGACGTGCGTTCCCTGTCTGGCGTTTCAG
>JANMQE010000794.1:0-2112 GCA_031370195.1 Phyllobacteriaceae bacterium | reverse complement strand
GTTCGGAACGGCGGACGGATCGAAAACGCCGGCCTTTTGCCTGTTCGATCCGCTGAAGGACTTTTCACTGGATGATCATGACAACAACGCGCTGCCGCGTTTCAGCTTTGACAGTTTCTATGAGCCCGAATTAGACGTGTCGCGTGGCTTTCAGCCCGTGGAACCGGTTGACGCCGCCCACTTGTTCACGCGTCTTCGTGCGTTGCGCGCTGCGTTGAATGACCTTCCCCTTCAGGCCCGCCGCCTTGCCCGCTGGCAGGCGCGGCGTGATGTCCTGCTCAAGGCGAACGCCCCGTTCAAGCCAATGCGCATCACGCCCTTCCGACCGGGTCTCCCGCCCGGCTGGCGCCAGCGCCGCATTCATGATGTTGACGATGTGCTGCGCGAGTGCCACGGATTGGCGCGCGATTTGCTGCATGCGCCCAACACCTCTTGAATTGCCCGGTCATTTTGGCGCGGCAGGCAATGGCTTTCGTGGCGGGCCGTTGACAATGCAGGTTGCCTCCACTATCACCCCGCCAGCCGCAGGACTAAACCCCTGCGGCTTTACGTGTCCCGTGATTTTTCCCGAAGCTTCGGTGAGAATTCTGTCAGAGACCATCAGGTTTCAGAGGAGGGCGCGTTTCCCACACGGGGCGGATGGTCTGCGCCGTGGCAAACTTGAGGAAATGCGATGAGCAAGCGCGAGTCAGCAAAATACAAACTTGACCGCCGTATGGGCGAAAACATCTGGGGCCGTCCGAAGTCTCCGGTCAACAAGCGTGAATATGGTCCGGGCCAGCACGGCCAGCGCCGCAAGGGCAAGATGTCGGACTTCGGTCTGCAGCTTCGCGCCAAGCAGAAGCTCAAGGGCCATTACGGCGACATTTCGGAAAAGCAGTTCCGCGCCATTTACACTGAAGCTGCCCGTCGCAAGGGCGACACCGGTGAAAACCTGATCGGCATTCTGGAATCGCGCCTCGATGCGATTGTCTATCGCGCCAAGTTTGTCGCGACGATTTTCGCCGCGCGCCAGTTCGTCAACCACGGCCACGTCAAGGTCAACGGCCGCCGCACCAACATTGGTTCCTACCAGTGCAAGGTCGGCGACATCATCGAAGTGAAGGATGCGTCGAAACAGCTTGCCTTCGTGATGGAAGCCAATCAGCTGGCCGAGCGCGATGTTCCCGATTATATCACCGTCGATCACAACAAGCAGGTCGCGTCCTACATGCGCGTGCCGACCTTGTCCGACGTGCCGTTTGCCGTGCAGATGGAACCGAACCTGGTCGTCGAATTCTATTCACGCTGATCGGTTCGAGCTTATACTGAAGAGCCGCCCGGGAAACCGCGGCGGCTTTTTTCTTGGATGAGGAATGCACTGATGGACTCCCTGCACGACATCGTCGCTTCCATCCACCAGTCGCTGTTGCCAAATGTCGGCGAGGGCACCGTCGCGACCTATATCCCGCAGCTGGCCAAGGTTGATACCAAACAGTTCGGCATCGCCGTTCTGCCGCTCGACGGGCCGCCAGCGTTGGCTGGCGATTTTGATACCTCGTTCTCCATCCAAAGCGTTTCGAAGGTCTTTTCGCTGACGCTCGCGCTCGGCAAAGTCGGCGACTCGCTGTGGAAACGTGTCGGGCGCGAGCCGTCCGGTTCGGCGTTCAATTCCATCGTCCAGCTAGAGCGCGAGCTCGGCATTCCGCGCAATCCTTTCATCAATGCGGGTGCGATTGCCGTCGCCGATGTTTTGCTGTCCGGCCATGTTCCGAAGGAAGCTATCGGAGAGATTGTGCAGTTTGTCCGCTTTCTGGCCGACGATGACGACATCGCCATCGATCCGGCAGTCGCTGCTTCCGAGGCCGCAACCGGCCATCGCAACATGGCGCTCGCCGAGTTCATGTGCAGCTTCGGCAATCTCACCCAGCCGGTTGCGCATGTGCTCGGCGTCTATTTCCACCAGTGCGCGCTGTCCTTGTCATGCCGCCAGCTGGCGCAAGCCGGAATGTTCCTCGCCAACAGCGGCATGAATCCGCTGACTGGTAGGCAAGTCGTGTCGCGTGAGCGGGCGCGCCGCATCAACGCCTTGATGCTGATGTGCGGGCATTACGATGGCTCCGGCGATTTTGC
>JANMQE010000738.1:0-2470 GCA_031370195.1 Phyllobacteriaceae bacterium | reverse complement strand
CCCTTGGCAATCGCATCGATCACATCGCCCTTGAGCACCTGACCGCGCTTGCCAGAGCCAGCCTCAACGCTGACACCGCTGTCAGCCATCATCTTTGCGGCAGATGGCGCAGGCGGCACGGCGGCGGCAGGAGCGGCTGGGGCAGAGACAGCAGCGGGCGCAGCAGTCTTGGCAGGAGCGGCGGCAGCGCCCGCACCTTCCGAAATCATGCCCAGCAATCCGCCTGGTGCGACGGTGTCGCCTTCCTTGACGGTGATTTCGGACAGAACACCGGCGGCAGGTGACGGCACTTCAATGGAAACCTTGTCGGTTTCCAGTTCCAAAAGCACCTCGTCAGCCTTGACGGCGTCACCGGCCTTTTTGAGCCATTTGCCGATGGTCGCCTCGGAGACGGATTCGCCCAGTGTCGGAACGCGGATTTCAGTGGCCATTTTTGTTTTCCAGATCGATTTGTTTGATGGAGATAATTTTCATGGCTTGGTGCTGCCCCTCATCCGCCCCTATCGGGGCACCTTCTCCCCGCAAGCGGGGCGAAGGGGGAGCGCAAACATTTTCGATTATCGTCCGTCTCCCCGTACCTTACGGGGAGAAGGTGGCCCAACGGGCCGGATGAGGGGCAGCGCCAAGGCTTAACGACTGTCATCTCAGCTTCCCAGCGCATCTTCAAGCAGCGCCTGCAGCTGTGCCAAATGCTTGGACATGAGGCCGGTTGCTGTTGATGCAGACGCCGGGCGGCCAGTGTAGCGCACGCGTTGATGCTTGGCGTCGATGTGGGCGAGCACCCATTCCAGATAGGGATCGATAAACGACCATGCGCCCATGTTCTTCGGCTCTTCCTGACACCAGACCATCTCGGCATTCTTGAAGCGCGACAATTCGTTGATCAGCGCCTTGGCGGGGAACGGATAAAGCTGTTCAACGCGCAACAGGTAGATATCGTTGACGCCGCGCTTTTCGCGCTCTTCGTAAAGGTCATAATAGACCTTGCCTGAGCAAAGCACGACGCGGCGGATTTTGGAATCTTTGACCAGCTGAATCGCCTGATCCTTGAGATACTGCGCATCATCCCACAAAAGCCGGTGGAAGGTGGATTCAGCCGAAAGCTCGGACAATGTCGAAACCGCCCGCTTGTGGCGCAGCAGCGACTTTGGCGTCATCAGGATCAGCGGCTTGCGGAAATCACGGCGCATCTGGCGGCGCAGGATGTGGAAATAATTCGCCGGCGTCGTGACGTTCGCCACTTGCATATTGTCTTCCGCGCACATTTGCAGGAAGCGCTCTAGGCGAGCCGAGGAATGTTCCGGTCCCTGTCCCTCATAGCCATGCGGCAACAGGCAAACAAGGCCCGACATGCGCAGCCACTTGCGCTCGCCTGACGAAATGAACTGGTCGAACAGCACCTGCGCGCCATTGGCGAAATCGCCGAACTGCGCTTCCCACAGTGTCAATGCGTTTGGCCGCGCCAGCGAATAGCCGTATTCGAAGCCGAGCACAGCCTCTTCCGACAGCATGGAATTGATGACTTCAAAGCGCGCCTGCGATGGCGACAATTCGGCGAGCGGAATGTAGCGGTCTTCGGTGTCCTGATCATAAAGCACCGAGTGACGCTGCGAGAATGTGCCACGCTCAACATCCTGTCCCGACAGACGGATTTTGTGGCCGTCGATGCAGAGCGAACCGAAGGCCAGAGCCTCGCCCATCGCCCAGTCCAGACCGTCACCGCTTTCCATCATTTTGGCGCGGGTTTCGAGCAACCTTTGCACCGTCTTGTGCGCGTTGAAGCCAGCCGGGAGTGTCGTCAAGACCTTGCCGATTTCCTTCAGTTGCTTGAGCGGCACCGCAGTCTTGCCGCGGCGCGGATCATCAACCGCGTCGGCAGAGCGAAGGCCCGACCAGACTCCATCCAGCCAGTCTGCCTTGTTCGGCTTGTAAGCCTGACCCGCCTCATATTCGATCTCGAGCTTGGCGCGCCAATCGGCCTTCATCTGCTCGAACTCGGCTTCCGAAATCACCGCTTCGGCAATGAGCTTCGCCCCGTAAAGCTGCACAGTGGTTTTGTGTGCGCGGATGTTCTTGTACATGATCGGCTGCGTGAACGCCGGCTCATCGCCCTCATTGTGGCCGTAGCGGCGGTAGCAGAACATGTCGATGACGACCGGCTTGTGGAACTTCATCCGGTATTCGATGGCAATCTTGGTGGCGAACACCACCGCTTCCGGATCATCGCCGTTGCAATGGAAAATCGGCGCTTCGATCATCTTGGCAACGTCAGAGGGATAGGGCGATGAGCGCGAGAAACGCGGATTCGTCGTAAAGCCAATCTGGTTGTTGACGATAAAATGGATGGAGCCGCCGTTGCGGTGGCCCTTGAGGCCTGAGAGGCCCAGGCATTCGGCGATGACACCCTGGCCTGCAAAGGCTGCATCGCCATGGATCAGCAGCGGCAGCACTGATGTGCGTGTCTTGTCGC
>JANMQE010000737.1:0-5822 GCA_031370195.1 Phyllobacteriaceae bacterium | reverse complement strand
GGCCATTCCCCTGAGGTTATCGTTGCCAAGGCCTCCAAGAATGGTGTCCGCTCCCGCTGTGCCGCGGATGGTTTCGTTGACGATCTGCTCCACCGCGCCAATGTCGCGCACGCCGTTGACGCGCGGCAGGCCGCGGCCGTCTCGCGGCAGACTTTCAAATCGGTTGCCGTCTCCATCGACGTCGAACAGGTCCTGAATGCTCAAGCTCCCGCCCGCACCGATCAGCAAGCTGCCGTCAAGCGGAGAGCGAGTGAGAACCGTGCCGCCATTGTCGAGAAGCTGGCCGAGCAGCGGGTTGCCGCCATTGTTGATGTTGCCGCCATTGTCGGCGTCAATGCTGACTGCCGTGCCGAAGAAGCTGTTCTGCGCCGTGAGTCCTGATCCGAATATATCGGGATCAGATGCACCTGAGCTGTTCGCGGCGACAACAGTGTTGCTGATGGTTGTGGCCACACTCCCCCCAAGGACGATTCCACCACCGATCAAGCTGGCATAGTTGCCTGTAATCGTGCTGCTCATGATCGTGAGTGTTGGCCCGCTGGCCGCAATGCCGCCACTATTTCCGCCGGTCAATTGAATGTCTTGCGCGATGTTGCCGACGATTGTCGCGTTTACAAATGTGGCCGCGCCGGTGACAAACACACCGCCGCCGTCCTGGCCGGAGTTGCCGGTGATTAAGGAGTTGGTAACATTCAGTGTGCCGTGGCTGGCGATTCCGCCGCCGTTCGCCATATCGCCTGGGAATTGGGCGATGGTCCCACAATTGCGGATCGTCGTATCGACTATGTCGAGCGTCGTGCCGCTGCCGGCATAGATGCCCGCGCCCTGACCGGCATCGACAAAGCCATTGGCAATCGTCAGGCTCAGAAGATCGACGTTGCTGCCTGTCTCCAGATTGAAAATCCGGCTCGCGCCGCCGCCTGAAATCGTGATGTCAGCCCTGTTGTCGCCATTGGTGTCGCCGTCGATGGTCACTGTGCTGACAATCTGCAGGTCGCCGCCGGTGAGCGTCAGCTGCTGCCCGGCGAGGCTTGCGGCGAAGAGGATGGTGTCGGAAATGGAATCTGCATTGGCGAAAGCCAGCGCCTCGCGTAACGAGAGGCCGCCGCCATCCGCCGTCTCGGCGGCGAGCGACCCGCCGCCGAAGCCGTCGTCCGCGGCGGTCGTCACCACCAGCGCGTCGCGCGCTTCCACGGCGCCGATATCGACTTGGCCGACCTGCCGCGGGCCGCCGCGGCCGTCCGTGGGCAGGCGTTCCGTGATGTTGCCGTCATGGTTGATGTCGAGGCTGTCGACTGAGATGCGCGAGGTCGAGCCCATGCCGATCAGCACACTGCCCGTTTCAGGCGCGAGCGTCTGAACAGTGCCGCCATTTTCCTGCAACCTGCCAAGGCCAGCGGTGGCGATGTTTGAAAGGTTTCCGCCGCCGTCAATGCCGATGGTAGCGCCATCGCCAAACGCGCTGTTGCCGGCAAAGCCAATGGTGCCGAAGACATTGTGTTCGACTAGGCCGGTGCCGGAAAAATTATCGGCGACCACGCTGTTGTAGAGCACGGAATAGTTCGAGCCCGCCGTGCGGATGCCGCCGCCGGACCCAGCGCTTGCGCCATCACTGTCGGCGAGGTTGCCGGCGACCGTTGTGTTGAAGAGCCCGAGACTTCCGTTGGTGGCCTGAATGCCGCCGCCGAAGCCGGTGGCTGTGTTGTTGTGGACCGTTGTGTTCTGCAGGGTCGTGCTGGCGCCCTGGCTGTAGATGCCGCCGCCATATGCGGCCGCGTTTCCGGCGATCAGCGAGTTGGCGACGGTCAGCGCGGTCGCAAAGGTGGCGACGCCGCCGCCGTTAGCGGCGGTATTGCCACTGATCGTCGTGTCGAGAATATGCAGGCTGCCCGCGTTGCTGGCGACGACGGCTCCGCCGGATTGGCCGCTACCGGCGTTGCCTCCGGTGAGCGTCAGGCTTCGGAGATCGACATCGGTTCCGGCCCCGCTGACGAACATGAGGCGGCGCGCGTTGCCGCCGGAAATGGTGATGTCGGCCCGGTTGTCGCCGTCAATGTCGCCATCGATGCGAATATCGGAACTGAGAATGAGCTGGCCAAGCGCGCCCACATTGATCGTCTGCCCCGCAAGGCCCGCGTCGAACTGGATGACGCTGAAATCGGCATTGGCGTTGGCGTCGATGATCGCCTGGCGCAGCGAGCCCGCGCCGGAATCATTGGTGTTGGTGACCATAAGCTGACGTTCTGTGGCGCCGATGTCGACGTTGCCAACCGTGCGGTCGTTGCCATTTGCGTCGAGCGCCGGCACGCCCGGCGCGGCGCTGGTGCCCGCATTGATCAGCGCACTGCCGGTGAGAATATCGCGCGTCATCGTGGTGCCGCCGTGATCGGCAAGCGTGCCGAGGCCGGGCGAGACGCCAATGAAGTTGGTGGTGTTGACGGCAATGACGCCTTGAACATTGTCAGAGGAACTCGCCGTATTGTCCGCCACCACCGTGTTGATGAGATTGAGCGTTCCGGCAATGGATATGCCGCCGCCGGAACCATTCGACTCACCAGAGGCCGTGTTGTTGGTGACGGTGCTGTTGACAAGTGTCACCGTCGCGGTGCTGTTTGCGGAGATGCCGCCGCCCGAGCCTGTTGTCTGGCCGCTGTTTGTGCTGTTGCCATGGATGGTCGTGTTGGTAATTGTGGCCGAGCCGCCCAGCATGAGGATCGCGCCGCCGCTCTGGCCACTGGAAGAGTTGGCCCACAGCAATGAATTTGTCAGCGTCAGCGCGGCGCCGGAGGCATAAATCGCCCCGCCACCGGTTGCCGCACTGCTGCCGGCAACGTTGCCGCCGATTGTCGTGTCGTTGATGTCGAGTGTTCCGCCGACAATCTGGATTGCGCCGCCGCTGCCGAACGTCGCGCCGTTTGTCAGCGACAGGCTGAGCAAATCGACGTCTGTCCCGGACCCGGAAATGTTGAAGATCCGGCCGTTGACGAGACCCGAAATGACAATGTCCGCCCTGTTGTCGCCGGTGGTGTCGCCATCGATGGTGATGTCATCGGTAAGCGCGAGCTCGCCATCCTGCAGCGCCACCGTCCCTGACAATCCAGCGGCAAACTGAATTGTGTCGGCCCCGGAATGGGCGTTGGCGTCCAGTATCGCTTGACGCAGCGAACCGGGTCCGGTGTCAGAAAGAGTTGTGACAACATAGTTTGCCAAGGTGCGTCTCCTGCTGCGCTGTTCATGCAATGCATCAGAAGAGGTGACGGCGCCCCCGGCACGCCTTCCCTTGCGGTATTTACATTATCTTAACCACTGCCGTCCGCAAGGGCGTGATTTCAGGACGGTAAATCCAGTTTCTGGGTCGGCTGCGGCATGGCGGATTGCTGGCTGCCGTCGGGCTTGGCGACAATACGGAATACTTTGCTCTGCGGCATGTCGCGCCAGAAGGCGAGCTTGGAATAGCGCTCGAACAGGTCCGGCGGCAGGATGGTCTGGCGGGCGCGCGGCTCGACTTTCGGATGCACCCGGTGCAGCCCGTCAAGGCCCAGTTGCGCATCAAATTCCGGCGCGTCATACTGCACATTGGCAAAATCATGCGCGAACGGCGCTTCGCCGAGAAACTCGTAAATCAGCTGGAACACTTCCTGTGGACGGCTGGCGACAAGATCATATTCGACCAGCAAAATGCTGGTGGCATGTTCGGAAAAGCACGCCTCGCGCAGCGCATGCCAGGGGAACCCGACCAGGCGGTTGGCATTGGCCAGCGCCTCGACTCGGGTGTACACGGTCGAGCGCTCGGCCGGGCTGTTGAACAGCCTGGTGTTCTCGAACTTGTTGTTGCGAAACTGGCGCTCCAGACTGTCCATCACCCACGCGACATCGCGCACGCAGCAGATCAGTTTTGATTGTGGGAACAATGACATCAGTGCCGGAAGCTGCGCAGTCCAAGCGCGGTTGGTGTCGAAAATCACCGGCCGGTCTACGTCCGCGTAATAGCTGTCGAACAGGCCGCGCAAAAGCCGCGCCCGCTGGTCCTGATCGACCATGGATGATATCTCGCTGCCGGCCGAAACCTGCGCGATGATGCTCTCGAAAAACGACGCCACCGGGCTCGACATGCCTGCATGAAAGCGCGGGTTTTGCCTGAGGATCGCCGACATCAGCGTCGAGCCTGACCGCGGCAGGCCGGAGATGAAATGGAATGTCATGCAATGTCCCCGAAGCACGTTGGAAGGCGTCTATGTGCCTCGTATTCGCAAATCAGACAAGCAGTGTCACACCACGAAGAAATCGGCGCTTGTCAGCACCGTGTTGTTGGCCACATCGGCAAACAGCACCAGCCCCCCAGCGGTTCCCGCGCCATTGGTATCGTAGTAAAGATCACCGTTGGCACGGTCGTAGATGACCAATTCCGTGCCGCTTTGTCCTGCAAGCGACGTGTCTTCAAAGAAGTTCGCCGCCAGCGCACCGCCTGTAACGAGAGCGGTAAAAATCGCATTCTCAAGCTGGATGGTGTCGGCTGCAACGTTGAAGTCAGTGATTGTGTCGTGGTTGGTCGTGGCGTTCAGCGCGGTGTTGAACAGGAAGTTGTCCGATCCGCCGAGGCCCGTCAGCGTGTCGTTGCCAAGTCCGCCGTTGAGCGTGTTCGCACCCGCGTTGCCGCTAACCGATTGGTTCACTGCGTTGCCGGTCAGGTTAAGCGCGGTGATACCTGCGGCGTTTGTGGTCTCGAAAATCTCGATGTCGTCGTCCGCCGCGAGCGTGAACGTCACGCTCGTCTGCGCCCGGTCGGCAGTGCCGCCTCCAGCGGCCTCGACGATCAAGTCAGCCGTCGAGTTGATAGCATACGTATCGTTGCCGCCATAGCCGATCAGCGTGTCGCGCAACGCATCAACGCCGCCATTCAGCACATTGACGCCTGCATTGCCGTAGAGCGCTTGAGCAAGTGCGTTGCCGGTCAGATTGATGGCGGTGGTATAGGCAGCGTTTGTGGTCTGCATCACCTCGATGTCATCGTCTGACGCCAAGGTGAATGAGACGCTGGCCTGTGCGCGGTCGTCCGTGCCGCCGCCTGCCGCTTCCACGATGATATCGAGCGCGGAGTTGATGACATACATGTCGTTGCCGCCGTAGCCGATCAGCGTGTCCAGCAGCGCGTCTACTCCGCCGTTGAGCGTGTTGATGCCGGCATTGCCGTAGATCGCTTGTGCGAGCCCGTTGCCGGTCAGATTGAGTGTCGTGGTGTAGGCGGCATTGGTCGTCTGCATCAGTTCGATGTCATCGTCGGCGGCGAGCACGAAGGAGACGCTCGCCTGCACCCTGTCCGCAGTGCCTCCACCTGCGGCCTCGACGATCAGGTCGTTGGCGGAATTGATGACATATATGTCATTGCCACTGTAGCCGATCAGCGTGTCGCGCACCGTATCCACGCCGCCGTTCAACGTGTTCAGGCCGTTGTTGCCGTAGATGTTTTGCGCAAGGTCATTGCCGGTCAGGTTGATCACAGTCGTGCCGGGGGCGCTCGTCGTTTCGAGAATTTCGATTTCGTCGCCCGCGCCGAGCGTGAACGAGAGGCTCGCCTTGACGCGGTCTGCATTGCCTTCGCCAACCAGTTCGGTGATGATGTCATTGGCGGAATTGACAACATAAGTGTCGACGCCAAGGCCTCCGATCAGCGTGTCAGCCACGGTGTCTGTGCCGCCGTTGATCGTGTTGTTGTCGATGCCGCCAGTCAGCGTGTCAGCGAAGGCCGAGCCGATGACGCCTTCGATACTGGTAAAAGAATCGCCTTCGGCGGTCCCGCCTGCACCATCAGTACCGATGATGAG
>JANMQE010000728.1:0-5502 GCA_031370195.1 Phyllobacteriaceae bacterium | reverse complement strand
ATCATCATGCCGCCGCCGAAATACCGCCCGTTCGCCGCCGCCACCAGCGCAACTTTGGCTTCTATAGGACTCTGGCCATCAACGGTTATCCGCACGGTCTGGAACTTGTACTTCAACAGCTCCTTGATCGTGTGCCACATGAAAACCATCTGGCCGGATGCAGCGTTGGAACGCTTGGCTGCGTTGACCGCCTTTGACGTTGGCCCGGACAGGCCAAGACTTGCAATGTTGATAAAGTGTCGCGCTGCCTTCCTCCCGTCCGCGCCGGTAAAGTTGACCCGCGCCGCGTCGATCAACCTGCCGGTGCCTTGCGTCAGCCGTCGCACCAAATCCGCGGGCGAGCCATCCAGCTTCAGCGTCCGCGCAAGGTCAGAGCCTGTTCCGCATGGCAAAATGCCCAACCGCGGTTGCGACATGGCGACGTCGCTTGATCGCAATATCCCGTCGGCTATTTCGCTAATCGTGCCATCGCCGCCAGCAGCCACGATCAGCTCGTAGCCATCCTTCGCCATCGCTTCGGCAATTGTCACCGCCTCGTCCGCCCGCGACGTCCGCCGCAGATCAAACAGCCCGAACTGGCGCTCAAGTTCAGCCTCAAACTCCGGCCAAACCTTTGCCGCCTTGCCCGCACCAGCCACCGGATTGAGAATGACACCACATTTCATGACAGCCTCCCGTCACGCCCTTGATCATTATTTGCGCCAACGCCGCGAAGCGCAAGCCAGCTGTTGACGCGTCGTTCCAAATCACCGTCAAGCAGAAACGCGTGCCGTCCAATTCGCCGACGGTAATCATCGGCGGTCATCGCCATTTCATCGCGTCCCGCCCGCGCCAGACGGTCAGGCATTTCCCTGCTCGCGTCAGGTGCCAAAATCTCGGCACTATTGGTCTGGCAAGGCGCAAAGCTTTTGCCGGAAGTCTTCACCACCAAATCAACCGCCCGCTCAGCCATCAGCCGTGCCGTCGTCCACTTGCCACCTGTCACCGTCACCAGTCCCGCCGCTCCATCATCGGCATGGCTGACGATCAAATCTTCACGCACTGCGCGATAGGTGTTGCCGCCCTTGCCTGGCAGAGCGCGGACGCCCGCAAAACTGGCGAGCGGCTGGCCAATCACACTCTTGGCGGCAGGCATCAACCGCAGAACCTTCGCCCTGAACGCCTCAATTTCAGGCTGGCTGGCAGTAACATCTGAGAGGTTGCCGTCAAACACATCGTCGGTCGTGCCGAACAGCGTCATTCCGTGCCAAGGCAAAGCAAATAAATGCTCACCCTTACCCGACACTGCGATGGCGTGTGTTATGTTAAGGTGCGGCGTTACGAGATGGATGCCTTTTGATCCCGTGACTCGCACGGCTTTCTGGTGAGGCACCAGCCGCCCGGCCACCTTTTGCGCCCAAGGACCTGTCGCGTTGACGATCCGCGTGGCGCGGATTGTGAACGTGCCACCTGTCAGCTGTTCAACTGCCGCAATGCCCTCGGCTGCACCACCGCGCGACACCAACCCATCCGCCGCAACATGATTGGCAATGACTGCACCATGGTCGGCCGCATCCTGCAACATTGCGATAACCAGTCGGTGCGGATCGGCCAGATGAAAGTCCTGATAGACCGCCGCGCCGGTCAGCCCGTCCATCGCCAGAGCCGGTTCCTGTTTCAGCGCGTCCGCCTTTGAAAGCGTGCGCGCAGGTCGCCCGGCCATCCACTGGTACAGCGCAACTCCAGCCCGGTTTTGCAGCCCGCGCAGCCCGCCCGTCAGCGGCAACAGCCAGGTCTGTTCGGCAACAAATGCGCGCGCATTGCGTGCCCATTTTGCGCGCTCTTCGAGCCCTTTGCGCACAAGGCCTATCTGGCCCGTCGCAAGATAGCGGATGCCGCCATGAATGGTGTGCGACATCGCTTCGCTCGCGGCGGACGCGAAGTCATTCTGTTCAATCAGTGCAGTCTTCAATCCGCGCCGCGCCGCATCCCGCGCAATGCAAGCGCCAACGACCCCGCCGCCAATGACCAGAATATCAAACGAGCCGGAAGCAAGCGCCGCAAGATCGCGTTTCATGATACAACCTTGGCAGTGTCCCCGATCTCGCTGTCGTAATAATGCGCCAGCGAGTTGGCATAATAGGCAACCAGCCGCTCTTCACCCTTAACGACGCGGAACACACCTTCAGCGTCCTCTTCGACAAGCTTGCGCAGAGTGAACATGCGCAGTCCCGCCGTCACAGCATAGTCACGGTCTGAACGTGGCACGTGAACATGAACACCCATCCGGTCGAGCCTATCCATCAAGCGGTCAACAGCAGCTTTGAGCGACAGCATGTCCATACCCTTTTCGCCAGCCGCCTGCATGACATGCGCCACAAGCGAGACCGGCATTGCCGGGACAACCTTGCCAATCCGCCCCAGCAACTCATCACCCAAACCGGCAATCACCGCAGTCTGGGCTGCCTCATCAAGATCCCTGAAGTTGCCCGCACCATGGTTGGACAAATAGTCCTTCAATGAAAGCGGATTGCCGAAAGCCACACAGGCGTAGCCAAACTTGTGCCAACGACCCTTCAACCTGAGCCGCAAATTCCGCCACAAAAAGCCGAACGTTTTGGCTGCCGTTGCATAAAACGGCTCCTTCGGTGGCGGGCCATCGATTTCGGACACCAAAGTTCTATCCTCAAGCACGCGGTCGTAGTTGAGGCCAACAGGGATGAACATCACATCGCGACCGCGCGGATCGAAACCTTCGACCATATAAGAGATCAGGCCGAGCTTCACCGGCCGCAATCTGCCATCGCGCGAAAGCCCGCCTTCAGGAAACATCGCCTGTGTCACCCCGGCCTGCGTTGCCATCTGCACATAGCGCGCCAACACCCGCCGGTAGAGGAGATTGCGTGAAGAGCGGCGGATGAAATAAGCCCCCATGGAGCGGATCAGCATTTGCAGCACGGGAATGCGCGCCCACTCCCCGACAGCGTAGGAAAGCGCCGTGGCGGTCGAGGCCATGTATGTGACCAGAATGTAGTCCATGTTGGAGCGGTGGTTCATGACGAAGACAACTGTCGCATCCGTGTCCATGGTTTCAAGCAATGCCCTGTCGGCAAAGGCGAGCCGGACACGGTACAGCGAAGTCGACACCCATCGCGCCAAACGCGCCCCGACTTTGAAATAAGTGTAGGCGGAGAACGCGGGCACGATTTCCCGCGCATAGCGCGCAGCATCAGCCATCGCCACAGACACCGGCATGCCGACGTCTTTGGCATGCAACTCGGCTGCGGAGATGACTTGCGGATCATGCGCCAGCCGGTCAATCAGCACTTGGCGGGTGGTCACTTTGAAGGGCCGGATTTTGAGACGCAGCCGCGAGTTCAATTCGTCAATCGCCACATTGGCGCGGCTACGCAAATACCAGCGAAAGGCAGGTGTGAGCAGCCGATCAAACAAACCGGCAAGGGCCAAAATGCCGGCCAGCACAACGAGCCATGTCGGCAGTGTCATCGATGAACCCATCCGGTCCTCCCGTTCCCAGTGTATTGGGATTGGGATAGCTTACAAGCGTTGCCAAAGCAGATGTTCCGGAAAACAAAACGCCCCTGCAGTTTCCCGCAGGGGCGTTTCAGGCCAAAGCCGGATCGCAAGTTACATCTTTGCGACTTCAACAGCAGAAGCAGCCTTGGTCGCGTCGTCGAAGGTGACCTTCACCTTGGCGCCGGCAACTACACCGTCCACCACAACGCCTTCAGCCAGCGAGAACACCTGACCATCTTCAAGCGTCACTGTCTTGGTGGCTTCGTCGTATGCCTTCACAACACCTTCAGCTTCACCGGCATAAGCGGCGGCGACAAAAGCTGCGGAGGCGGCGAGAGTGGCGAGGATCTTCTTCATTGGACAACTCCATATTCTTCATTTTTGCCCGGTCCCGGAAGACCTCGATACAGGCCGGTTCCGCCGGACGGGGAGGCTCATACCCCATGGATTTTCGTCATGGCAAGTCACGAAAAATGAAATAGTTCAACAATATCAACGACATGATTTTGCCCTATTTCAGTCCAACGCGCCAGATTCGCACCATTCTTTGTGGCGCTCTGGCGGCAAACCGATTGAAACGTGCCGCTTATTTAGGCATCTGCGATCACGGTATTCGGCGATAAATGCGATGAACGGATGGCATGGAATTTATTTTGTCCGCGCGTTCTTCAAACATCAAGCGACCTTCCTGACACTTCGCCATTGTGGCAATGAAGAGCTAGTGTCTGGTCGGACCGAACCGCGGTGCCGCCTACAGATGACAATGCTGATCCTCTCAATCGTTCGGCTCTGCTTTTGTCGATTGGCAGTTCTTGCGAACTGCATCCATAGACACCAAACTGGCTGCCAACTTGAATTATCAACAGCAAACGGGTCAACGACATGCAGCTCTACTACTCGCCAAATCTTAACCCGCGCGTCGCAGTCGCTGTTTCGCGCCACCTCGAAGCGCCGGTTGAATACATCCGCGCCGCGCCGCGAGATCCGGCTCATCAATCGGCATTCCGCTCGATCAATCCAAATACGCTTGTTCCTGTGTTGGTCGAAGTTGGACGCACGCTTTGGGAAACAGATGCCATCGCCTGCCGCTTGTCCGCGCTGACAGGTTCAGACTTCTGGCGCACCGGCGACGAACAGCCGGAAATGATCATGTGGGTGAGTTGGGGAACGCATCACCTCACCAAAGCCGCCGATCCGGTCTATTTTGACCGCATCGTCATGCCGACGTTTACCGAAGAGAGGCTTTCTCCAAGGCTCATCGAAAAGTCCCTGCGCGATTTTCGTGAGCATGCGCAGATACTTGATGCCTACCTTGCAAACAGCTGTTGGCTGGTCGGCAACCGTCTTTCCTACGCCGACTTCCGTGTCGCGACCGCCTTGCCCTTTGCACATGCGGCAGATCTGCCAATTGCGGAATTTCCAAACATTGTGCGCTGGCATAACCGGTTGCTTGAGTTGGATGCCTGGCGCATGCCGTTTGACGGCCTGAATGCATAACACTTGTGCACGTTACCGTGCTGCCAAAAGAACAGGCAAAACCATTCTTTTTCAGCCAAGTTTTCAGGCACCTTGACTCTTTTTGCATCATGGTCGATTAGATATTGCAGGAGTGCGCCTGCGCTGCCCAAAGTTTCTGGGAGGAGCAACGGGACCGTGCGCGGCGCACCCGGCTACCCTTTGGATGTGCCCAGTTTTTGTTGGCCGACGAACTGTCGGCTGCGACGGTTCAACCACCGCCGCATCACATCCCAAACACCAGCATCCAACCCGCCATCGCTGCCATGCCGACATTCTCGACAATCGTCACGGTAGACATCGGCAGTTGGAAAACAGTGCCAAGGCAGGCGCATTGGATGGTTTCTTTGGCGCGCACGGACTGAATGACGCCGATGGCGCCAAACACACTCAAGATCAGTCCAAACCAAACGGCCGGGCCCAATTGAACCCAGAACAGGAATGCAAATCCCAAGGCCAATTAGACGAACG
>JANMQE010000711.1:0-4426 GCA_031370195.1 Phyllobacteriaceae bacterium | reverse complement strand
CAACAATCAGAAAGTCACGACAGAGCGGATCGACTTGCCTTCGTGCATAAGATCAAACGCCGTATTGATCTCGGTCAGCGGCATGGTGTGCGTGATCAAATCATCAATGTTGATCTTGCCATCCATATACCAGTCAACAATCTTTGGCACATCCGTGCGCCCGCGCGCACCGCCGAAGGCCGAGCCCTTCCAGACACGCCCGGTGACAAGTTGGAATGGCCGGGTCGAGATTTCTGTTCCGGACGGCGCAACGCCGATGATGATGCTCTCGCCCCAGCCACGATGGCAGCATTCCAAAGCCTGTCGCATGGTGTGGATGTTGCCGATACACTCGAACGAATAGTCTGCGCCGCCGTCTGTCAGATCCTGAATGGCCTGAACCACCTTGTCGCGTCCGACCTCGTCCGGATTGATAAAGTGCGTCATGCCGAACTTCTTTGCCATCTCAACCTTGGACGGGTTGAGATCAACGCCGATAATTTTGTCCGCGCCAACCATTCGAGCGCCTTGGATGACATTCAGCCCGATGCCGCCGAGGCCGAACACCACAACGTTGGAGCCGGGTCGCACCTTGGCCGTATACATCACCGCACCGATGCCGGTGGTGACGCCGCAGCCGATGTAGCAAATCTTGTCGAACGGCGCGTCCTCGCGCACCTTGGCCAGCGCGATCTCCGGCAACACTGTAAAGTTCGAGAATGTCGAGCAGCCCATGTAATGAAACACTTCGCCGCCTTCGCAGGAAAAGCGCGATGTCTGGTCCGGCATCAGGCCTTGTCCCTGTGTGGCGCGGATTGAGGTGCACAGGTTTGATCGCTGCGAAAGACAGGTTTTGCAGGAGCGGCATTCCGGCGTGTAGAGCGGAATCACATGATCTCCCGGCTTCACCGATGTCACGCCTGCGCCAATCTCTCGTACAATGCCTGCACCCTCATGACCCAAAATCGCCGGGAATTTTCCTTCCGAATCAAGCCCGGACAACGTGTAGGCGTCCGTATGGCAAACACCTGTCGCCATGATTTCCACCAGCACTTCGCCTGCCTTCGGCCCACCGATGTCAATTGTTTCTATGGTCAAAGGTTTGTTGGCTTCCCAAGCGACGGCGGCGCGTGATTTCATGGCTGATTCCTCCCGATGCGGCTTTTGTATCGCCAGCCTAACCAAACGGCCACTGTCTGGAAACCCGCGAAATGCCGCTGTTTTCGCATTTCGGTGCCTTCGTGTGCCAGTTGATCCATGACAAGGATCGAGACCCGAAATCGGCTACAGTCAAGCTGCCAGCAATGGAGAATTTGAAATGGCTTTCAAAACAATTCTCAGCATCGTCGGCCTTGCCCAGGGCAATCGCGATCTGGAACTTGGCATCGAAATCTGCCGCAATGCAGAAGCGCATCTGGCGGTGATGGTCGTCTCTCCCGCCGCCTCCATACCCGTCGGCGCCTACGCTGATGTCGTGTCCGATGTCTGGTATGCCGAGCGGCAGCAGGCAGCCAAACGCCTTGCGGTTCGTGTCAGTGAGGTGACAAAACTGCTCGAAACAGAATCACTCTCCGCCGATGTCTCAAGCGACCAGACCGAATACGGGCTGATTGGTGAAAATGTCGGCAGGCGGGCGCGTTATGCGGATCTCGCGCTGCTTGGTCCGAGCCTGTGGGCGGATGATGGTTTGAAAGATCAGGTCTTGGATGGGGCCATGTTCCGCGCCGGTCGTCCAGTGTTGGTCGTCCCGGAAACAACGAAGGCGACACTGTCGCCCGAACGGATAAGCATTGCGTGGGACGGCGGTCTCGAAGCGGCGAGGGCGGTCGGCTATTCCATCGGCATGCTTGTTGAGGCAAAAGCGGTGCACATTGTCATGGTTGATCCAGTTTCCGGCGAGCAAGGCCATGGTGCCGAGCCCGGCGCAGACTTGGCAGCCTACCTTGCAAGACATGGCATCAACGCCATTGTGGACCGTGTGGCATCATCCGGAAAGCCAGTGTGTGACGTGTTGACCGGCCATGCAACCGACAATGACTGCGGCCTGATCGTCATGGGCGCTTACGGCCATTCAAGGCTGCGTGAACGCATATTCGGCGGCGTTACCCAGTCAATGCTCACGCGCGTCACAATCCCGCTGCTGATGGCGCACTGAAGATTGAAGGCTGCAATTGCCGCACATTCGGCTTGATCGCCACACAATTTCTCGCCATAAGCCCCTTCAACGGAAGGGTGGCCGAGTGGTTTAAGGCAACGGTCTTGAAAACCGTCGTGCGGGAAACCGTACCGTGGGTTCGAATCCCACCCCTTCCGCCAAGTTCCATCAAACGTTTAACCGCTTGGCGATTTCCGGCAAATCCGATTGTGCCTTCTCGCCGTAACAAGCTCAAATTGTTGGAGCCCCGCCAATGTCTGTTTCAAATCTTGTCGCCACGATTCTGCTTGCCGTTTGCTTGCCTTCCATTGCGATAGCTGAAACGCTGCAAAACGATGCCATCCGCGAAACCATATCCGGGCGGAATGTTGTATTGTCCACGATGGGTATTGAATTCCCGCTTGTCTATTCCGCAGGCGGCAGCGTCACGGGCGATGGAACAAAAGCCGGGCTGGCCAAGTTTTTCACGCCGAAGGAGACCGGAAAGTGGTGGGTTGAAAATGACCAGCTGTGCCAGCAATTCCCCACTTGGTACAAAGGTAAGACCTGGTGCTTCAAACTGGAGAAAGTCGATGCCAAGCAGCTCAAGTGGGAGCGCGATGACGGTTTTACCGGGAAAGCTTGGATAGGCGGCTGAATTTTGTCCTGTTTTGGCGCTTCGCCACGACAATGTCGCGGTGCTGCCACAATTGTTTAATCCAGTGTAAAACATTCCTTGCGCATGTGGGTCTTGCACGGGAATTCGATTGTCATGCGGGGGGCGCGATGGCAACGGTGGTCTCACTGGGGTTTGACAAAGCATGACGTCACGGATTGATGGTACTTCCGCACAGCGCTCGAAATTGCGCGGCATTTGGATCCTGTGTGCCAGTGCGTTGGCCTTGACGGCCTGCACTTCAGATGGCCCCAAAGTCACAATGGTGCAGAAGTCCAAGTCCAAGGAATATTTCTCCGAGAAGGACTATGGCGTCAAAGCCAGCCCGCGTGTCGTCAATGTAGCGATGGCGTCCATCCCCGGCATGAAGATGAAGCGCCTGCCGCGCGGCGGGGGCAGGGACCAGATCGGTCGGCCCTACAAGGTCAAGGGCAAATGGTATTACCCCAAGGAAGTCCAAGACTACAAGGCCGCTGGCACTGCCTCTTGGTATGGCGACGCCTTTCATGGCCGTCTGACCGCCAATGGCGAAATCTACGACATGAACCATCTGTCCGCCGCCCATCCGACAATGCCGCTGCCAAGCTATGCCCGTGTGACCAACAAGAAAAACGGCACCTCCGTGATTGTGCGCGTCAATGACCGCGGTCCTTATGCCCACAACCGCCTCATCGACCTGTCCAAGCGCGCCGCCCAGCTTCTGGACTATACATCGAGCGGCACGGCGCAGGTGATCGTCGAATATGTCGGGCGGGCGCCGGTCAATGGTGCAGACGATGACTATCTGATGGCGTCCTATCGGCCGGGCACAGGAAATCCTGCAGAATTGAGCCCGGGTGTGATGGTCGCGATGAATACCGGCGCTCAGGACTATTCCACGGCCGCATTTGCGCTGACTACCACCCAGCCGGCACCTGCGCCTGTCATCGTTGGTTCACAGCAGCCCTACGATCCCTTTGAACCTGTGCCTGTGGACGCCGTCCAGTTGCCGGTAGCGATTCCGTTGCCGTCCGCGCGGCCAGAGACCTGTTTGGATAATGCAGCCTGCCCGGGTGCGGCGGAAGTGGCACTGCTGTCCGGTTATGCAGACGAGCGCGTTGCGGCCAGCCATGCGGCGTCGAACGCGTTTTCAGTCATGGGGCTCAGCAATGGTAATGACAATGGCTGGAAGGCACCCGGCGAACCCGAACGCATTCTCGTGGGAGTCTTTGACCGGAAGACAATCAAGGGCGTGACACAAAAACTGGCGCGGGTAGCGATCATCAAGACAGAAGCGGACGCCGACGGAGCAATCTCCGTCTATGCATCACCACGCACAGGCGGCACGGTTGATGGCGTGCTCAAATCATTGTGGAACAGTGGTTTTGATGACGCGTTCGTCGTTCGCTGAGCGCGTGATGGTCTAAGCCGCAATGCCAATTGAACATCGTCTTGTGCTGGACTAGGTCTGGACACATGACTGCTTTGAAACTCATGCTTTTCTGCCTGCTTGTTTTTGCCGGATCGCCCGCGCAGGCGCAGCTTCTCGACACCAAGGCCAAACAGGCCTTCATGATTGATGCCATCACCGGAACTGTACTGTTCGAGAAAGATGCCGATACGCCGGTGCCGCCTGCTTCGCTGGCGAAAATGATGAC
>JANMQE010000686.1:0-7840 GCA_031370195.1 Phyllobacteriaceae bacterium | reverse complement strand
CAACCGACCTTGGCCGTGAGCGGCACTTTCAAGGTGCCGGCCTTGTCGATGCACTTCGCGCGCTGCAGTCAGTTTGATGTCCAAATGAGGAGAGCAGAATGATCACTTTCGAGGCAATTGATGCAGGTCATGGCGATGCTTTGCTGGTTCGCTACATGGGAGATATGGGGTTTGAGCGGATCATTCTGATCGATGCAGGGCCATCCAGCACCGGCAAGCACAATGGCAAGAAGTATGATCCGCTCACAACCGCGATTCTTCCTCGTCTCGCCGAGCTGAAAGCGAGCCGTGATGAAAATCCCGATGACGGCAAAGCAAGAGAGGACCTGCTGACAGTTGATCTGGTGGTTTGTACACACGTTCACGACGATCACATTTTGGGTGTGACCAGTCTATTTGGCGGACTTTCGGAAGTTACAGAATTGCCAACCGGTGCTGAAATCATCACCGCTCCCCGTCTCTGGCACAATTCATTTTCAAAGCTTGTCGAGGGCGTAGATATTGATGAGGCAACGCAAGGCGAAGCGGAAGTGCTTGCCATTGGAGATGGTATCAACCTGACGGCCTATGCGGGAAAAATTGGCACGGTGGTCAACAAGGGTGCGCCCGGAAGCTTGATCGCGGCTGGACAACAGCCAACCGGCTTTGGCCCAGCGGTTATCACCATTCTCAACCCGGGAAACGACGAGCTAGATGAACTTAAGCATGATTGGGAAAACTACGCGAGAAAGCTGACGTCTGGCGACGTGCAGGTACAGGCAGCGGCAACCCTAGAGGCGGAACAATTCAAAGAAGACACCTCCGTGCTCAACCTGTCATCCATTGTAATGTTGATTGAGGCGTTCGGCAGGAAAATACTGCTGACCGGCGACCAGCGAGGCGATTATGTGCTGCGATCCCTCGTAGCGTTGGGGCTGAAGGAGGGTGACACGCCCTTCCACGTGGACCTTCTGAAGGTTCCGCATCACGGATCGAAAGCCAATGTGCAGAGGAGATTTATCGCAGGCGTTACGGCGGATATCTATGTGTTTTCCGCCAATGGCAAAGATCAAAATCCTGATCCTGAAGTGCTGGAAATTGTTGCCGCTGAGGCAAGAAAAGGCCGCAAGTTCACCATGGCCTTCACCAATGAGACAATGAACTATGTCCGCTCGATGGTGTCCTGCCCTCATTTGTCGGCGGGCCGCAGGTCGCCACATTGGCCGACGCGATCAGCCATCTAAGGCAAGATCCCTTTATTGCTGCCAATATAAAATTTGAGTTCCGCAAACCGGATGCGCATTCGCTTGTTTATGAATTCTCACAAAAGCCCTGAAGGAGAACACCATGCCAGCTGTTCAACCCAAACTCTCGGCAATCGACGGCGAAAAGCTTGAGGATGGCTCCGGACTCTGCATTTCCGGCGGCGGTTATCGGGCGATGTTGTTTCATGCCGGAGCGATCTTCCGGATGAATGAGCTCGGGCTGGTGTCGAAACTTGACCGGGTGTCAAGCGTGTCCGGAGGGTCGATGACCGCTGCGGCGCTTGCCGTTGCCTGGAAGGGCCTCAAATTCAATCCGCAGGGCGTTGCCACAAACTTGCGGGAGAAATTTCTCGAGCCACTGTTGGCACAGGCAGAGGATTCCATTGATGTCGGATCGATCTTGGGCGGGCTTCTTCCGTTTGTTTCGGCAGGAGAATTGGCGGCCCGGAGCTATGCGAAGAACCTGACAAAGGGCGCAAACCTTGCCGACATTCCGCAATCGCCGCGCTTTGTGTTCAACGCCACCAATTTGATGACAGGCGGCCTGATGCGATTTCGTGGCGATATGGTTGCCGAGTGGCGGATCGGGCAAATCCGCAAACTCAAACTCAAGCTCGCCGACGTCGTCGCCTGCTCTGCGGCATTCCCGCCGTTTCTATCGCCGGTCGAGATTGACCTTTCAGGCGGCGTAGTTGAAGCGGATGCAGGCGCTACCCTGTCGCGGCCGCCGTTCACCCAACGAGCAGCGCTCACGGATGGCGGCGTCTATGACAATATGGGAACCGAGGCGGTATGGAAGCGGTACCGCACGGTGTTTGTCAGCAATGCCGGCAAGCCGTTTGGACAGCAGGAGAAACCGTCGAACGACTGGCTGCAGCACTCGCTCCGCGTCATCGATATTCTGATGGATCAATCCGAGAATCTGCGTGAGCGCATCCTCGGCGACGCCTATTCCACAGGCGCGCGCACGGGCACGATGTGGGGGCTTACCACCGGGCTCAACAGCCCGGAAGACCGGCCAAAGATGCTCTCCGAGAAAGAGTACGAGGCCGCGCAGAACATTTCGACACGGCTGACCCGGCTATCGAAGGCAGATCAGAATCTGATCATGAAAGTGGGCTACGCCCACGCGGCCAGCCGCATCCGCAAATATTACACGCCGGAAAACGGCGGGCCTGCCGACTTGCCGGATGGAACGCCACCGGTGGCATGAGGACACAACAGTCTTTCAAAATCGAACAGGAGGCATCGATGTCAATTACCAACAATCTGATCGACGGACTAACCATGCAGCCGTTGACGCATGTTGGCGCGAACCAGACGCCCGGTCTGCTGGTTATCCACTATTCGGTGACCGACACGGTCGCGCAGGCCGTTGCGGCGCTGAATGCCCGAGTGCTGAGCTATCACATCCTGATTGCCAAGGATGGCAAGGCGTTTCAGACCCGTCCGTTCACCAAGACCGCCGCGCATCCAGGCCTCAGCAACTGGAAAGAGCAAAGCGATGTCACGCTCAGCGCCTCAGTCAGCCGTGGCTCAGTCGGCATCTGCCTGATGAACAAGGGCTTTGCACATGGCGGTTCACCCCATGCGGCGGGCAAGCTGGTTTACAATCCGGATGATCCGTCGATGCAGCAATGGGAGACATTCCCGAATGCCCAAGTGGCCAAATGCCGTGAGATTGCCGCAGATATTCTGGCCGCTTATCCTGTGACCGATGTGGTCGGTCATCATGATGTTGCGATCATGGGCAAGTTTGATCCCGGGCCGTTGTTTGATCTGGACGTTCTGAAGGCGATGGTGACGCAGCCGAAATCACTCGGGTTCAAAACGAAGGTCAAGGCCAGCGATTCACTGAACCTGCGGCGTGGGCCGGATGCGGGCACGACACTCATCCGAGCGCTTGATCCGGGCACCGAGTTGCATATCCGTTCGATTGTCTACGGACCAAGGGCCAAGTGCATCCAGCCCAGTCCTCCGTCAAAGGCGCGCTACCTGACCAAATGGGCGTCCGTCGATGTTGACGGCAACGATAGGCATGGCGGATTTGTCAACATGAGCGGGCTGGTGTCAACACCGCTGACAGCGGGTCTGGCCGGGTTTCTGTAGGGCAAACCGCCTCACTATCAAAATTTCCAATGCACACTTGAAAGCAGGAGAGGATCATGACGAGATATATCGTGACCAACGTTTACACAGGTGCCAACCTGCGCGCGAGCGCATCGCCGAGCGGCGCACTTTTGAGAAATCTGCCGTTTGGGACGAACCTTGATCTTGTTAACGATACGGGGACCAGTTGGAAAGAAGTACGCATGGTGCAGGCCGGACCTGCCATCACCGGCTTCGTGTCTGATGTCAATCTGACAATTGCCAAGACTGATGCAATATCCAGGCTGATCTCGGCGGCGGCATTTTATTGGGAGCTGTTTGATCGCGGTGCGGGCACCGAGGATGTCGCGCCGTTCAAGGCTCACGTTTTGACCATGTGGGCAGAGCTTGGCATGGGCAGCCCTCCGGGCGACAACACCAGCCATCCGGACTGGCCGTGGTCGGCGGCGGGCATGTGCGCCTTTGTCCGGAAGGCAGGCGGCTACACCGGCTTCAAGCCGTCCACAAAACACGCGCGTTACATCAATGACAGCATCGTCAAAATGAAGGCCAACACGCCCGCGCCGTTTTGGGGCTTCAGGATCAACGAGAAGAGACCCGAAGTCGGGGATTTGATCGCGCAATGGCGCGTCACCAGGATCGACTATGATTTTGCGGCCACCCACGCAGACTTCTCGTCGCACACTGACGTTGTTTGCCAAGTGCTTGGCGACAGCGTGCGCGCCATCGGGGCCAATGTCCCGACGGATACGGTCGGCGTGAAGGTCTACAGGCTGGATGCGAATGGTTTCCTGAAAGGCCAACGCAATGAAATTGCCATCATGAAAAACATGGCTGAATGAACCAGCGCAAGGGGCCGCCGGCAAGCGGGAAAGCCGCCGGCGGCAATAACTTCACAGCCCGTGCGCAGCAAAATTCCAGTCCTCAGAGTTTACCCGGCCTTTGCCCAACGCAATCGTGCCTTTGCGGTTGAGCACCACGTGGCGCCATTGCGCACTGGCCGTTTGCGCCCGCAGAAAACTCATGCAGAGCAACTCGAGCTTCTCGCCGTTTGCGTTGTTCCGCCACAGGGCACCGTTCCTTCGCGCGTCCTTGGCATGGCCGCTGTTGCCAGTGCGCGACTCCAGAAAATCACAAATAAGGTCATCGACCTTGTCGGGCATGTTGTCTTCGATGAACTTGGCGGTCTTCTTTGGCGTCAACCCTTCCAGTCCGCCATTTTGAGTACGCAGATCGAAGAACCAGCAGAACAGCCGCTTGGTTGCCGCAGTCCCGTCGCGCTCTTTCGCCCAGGCGTTCGCTGCATCAAATGCGCCGTCGGCCAGCAGCGCGATCTTGCGCTTTTGCTCCGTGACCATCTCTGCCGAGCCCATCAGCGCGCTAAGCTCGGCCTTCGGCTTGGCCCGCAGCTTGGTTCCGCTCTGCCAGCTGCGGACAATCGTCAGGCCGCTGGCAGTGGTCCCGTTGCAGGCGGTCCACATTTCGTTGCCGAACGTCGGCATGTTGGCGAGCACCACTGTCTTGCCGACTGTCTTGACCATCGGCTGCAATGACTTCATGCCGATGTTCCATTGCAGCGCGCCGCAGGAAATGCCCATGCCGTCAAAATCGCCGCTGACACCGCGATAGGGGTCACCCGACACTTCAAAACCCGGTGTTATTGCGACCGCCGAGTTGAACCAATCCACTGGGGTATCCATGATTTCGCTCCATTTGTTGGTGGTGGTGAAAATTGGTTTCGTCTGCTTTGCATGCCGGACGGACGCGCTCACCCGTTCATATTCTTGCTGATTGCCCTGGATATGCTCGCGCCCCAGCCATTGACGAGCTGCGTGAAGAGCGCCTTCTCATTGGCATTCAAACCCTCCAGCGTGTTGTCTTTTCCGCGGTTGACCATCTGGTAGGTCTTGACCAAAAGATCAGCCTTGCCCGGACCGAAGCCGACGTAGCCCTGAACCGCATCGCGTATCTGGTCATACGAGTTTCCGGCATCGCGGCTCGCCTTCATTGCCGCCTTGATGTCGTCGGGGAACGTGTAGACCTGATCCTCGTTGCGGGTGGACAGCTGAGGTTTGATCTTCAAATCAGCGTCGCGTACCTCGTTGGCCTCGTGCGCATCAACGTCAGCGTCCGTGAATGTTTGACTGGAGGTGTCGTTGTCCTTGCCTCCCGAGAATTTTGACTGAATCGTCGTTTCAGTGCGCAGACTGTCAACTTCGTCAAGCTGCATGTCGAGCACTGCCGCTTTGACCTTTATGGTCGAGTCAACTTTCCTCTTTCCGCCGGCAACCGGGCGCAGGACACCGTCACTCACAATGTCCACCGTATATTTTACCCAGAATTTTCTGTCATTCACCCAATTTCTGACAGTCTTCTCGATCAGATTGCTGTGCTGCGCATTGGCGCTTGCAGTGATAGGGAAAAGATTCTTGTCTTGACCCGGTCCACCAAGATTATCGTTGAGCAAATGGCCCTGAATGAAGCGAAGGTTGGTATCACCCTCCGTGCCCCCGGGAAGCTTCTGCATGAACGATTCAAGGTCGCCACCCGGGGGCGTGCCCTGATCATGTTCAGGTCCCAGTGGAAAGGCCGTCATCTGGATGCCGACACGTTGGCCATCCAGTTGTGTGACGCCAAATCCAACTTTTGAAATATGTTTCTTGGCAATGTCACTTGGCAGGCCGGTTGAGTTCAATGGCTCGTGCGTTTTCACTTTGAGTGTCGGGTTGATCTGCCCGACGATCTCAAAACCCTTGCCGAAATCACCCACATACCCAAGCGAGGCCAGTCCGAACCGGGCTTTGATCCTCGGGAAATATTCGTCCAGAGCATTGGTGTCGGAAGCCGCGGCTCCTGCCAGATCAATCGCTGTTTTCGCTGCGTTGATGTCTTCCTGCTCCTGATCCTTGGTGCGCGGCATCGGCGCAGGCGGCTCATTCAGCATTTCAAGCGTGATCGGGCTTGGATAGCGCACGGTTTTCGCATTCGGGATAGCCGATTCAGGCACCGCCCCTTGCTTTGACGTATCCTTCTTGGCGGCATCATCGACTGCAGCCGACCGCGCAGGCTCGTTGCCCGGCGTTGGCGCCGCACCCGGATCCTTGTTGGCCCCCTCGCCTGTTGCCTTGGCCCCTCCCGCAGGCGGCCCCGGCTTCTTGCCCGGTTTTGCCGGAGCGGCTGGCGGGGCCTCGGTCTTCTTGGCTTGCGCTGCGGTTTCCGGCGGCACAGGAGCCTTGCGCTGCTCCTTCAGCGCGCCCTTCCACTGCGCCTTGTTTTCGAGCGCCTCGCGTGCGCCGGATGGGGCGGGGCCGTCCTTCGGCATCGCGCCCTGCACCAGCGCGTCTGTGTCGATGTCCGACGTCGTCATTTCGACTTCAGGCGGGTTTGGCTGGCCGAACTTGTAGGACATGTGCGCCTTCAGCCCGAGATCCGGCCCGATCGGCACAACATGCTCTGCAAGCTTCCAGGTGTTTTCCCATACCGTTATCCAAAGTGCCTCGACCTCAGCCCAGGCATTCAGACCAACCTTCAGCCGCGCGCCTGCGGCCATCGTGGCGGTGCCTTCAATGCCCCAGTCGCCTCCTTCGTATGTCAGCTCCGGAACAACGGAAATTGCGCCGTAAATGCCCGCCGTCGCCACAGCTTCAATCCCGCCTGTGAGCGAGCCAAGCAATACATCAAGACCAAGGCCTGCGCCAAACGCGACATAGCCTTCGACAAAGGCCGGAATGAACATTTCGCCGGAAATGGTGAAACTCGGGTCAGTTTTCTCGGAGCCGAATGTGTAGGACCCTTCGACTTTGATATTACGGAAGACACCGGGACCTATGCCTGCGCGCACCCCTGCCCGCACCCGGATGATGGCAACCAAAATCGCCCACAGAGGGATGTTCTGCGAATATTTGAACAGCTCCTTGTCGATGCGTTTTTCGGGGAACAATTCCAGCGGTTCGGTGACTTCGATGGCACCCGACACATCGACGCCGCCTTCGGGCAGAATGGTGGCCGTCAGTGTGCCCGCAAGGCGCGGCATGATCTGCGCGCGCACCTTGCCGGAACCGCCCAGCGCCAGCGTTTTGTCTTCCTTCTGCGCCACTGTCACCAGAACATTGCCCGACAGTTTCCCGTCATCGGCGGAATAGGCAAGATTGGTTTCGCCCGACCACATCGCGTCCTTGTAACGAACGGTGACATTGCCGGTGAGGCCGGGGATCAGATCGCTGTTTATCGGAACGCCGACCTCGCCTTCGATCAAACCCTCCTTGTATGCCAGCACCACATGCACCGGCTGGAGACCGGGCACCGTGATGTCTGCAACGACGCCGAGATTGAGTTGGCCGGTTTCAGAATAGGACGCCTCGACCTTGCCGGAACCGATCTTGCCGAACGTCGCCTCGACGCTGCCGGAAAACGCGAGCTTGCCCTGCTCGGACAGTTTGGCGGTGATAGACCCGCCGGTGACGGGCACGCCCTTAGGGAATTTGTCA
>JANMQE010000683.1:0-2602 GCA_031370195.1 Phyllobacteriaceae bacterium | reverse complement strand
GCTGAACTCCAGTCGAAAAATGAGCACAACCAATGCCATATGCTGCTTTTCGACGAACCAATCGACCTTGCCAAACCAATAAACTGTGGACAATTCTGGCAACTTTGCACGTTCAGCAATCAAAACCACAACGCTTGGTATATCCGGATTGCTAGGCCAGATTGCTTGGCATGGTGTTGTGATGGTCCGGTTCGTTCTTGGTGCGGTTGTTGTTTGTGTCGGCTTGGCGGGGTGCACATCCACAGCGGGCAATTCCGTCGACGACCTCTTTTCCAGCACTATGCGCACGCTTGATTCTTCGGGCAAACCGGTGAAATCAGGTCCTGCCTATTCCCGGCTGTTGGCTGCTTCAGCCAATGACATTGGGGGCGTTACGGGTGCATATCAGGAAGGTGCCGGGACATTTGTGTCAGCCAGAACGCCACTGATTGAGCGCGCGTCGCTATCGTCTGGCGGCGAAGGCTACACACTGAACCTCGTCAATGCGCCGATTGCTGCCGCCGCCAAAAGTGTGCTTGGCGATATTCTGCGTGTCAGCTATTCAATTGATCCGCGCGTTCAGGGAACGATTTCACTGCAGACGGCCGCACCATTGGACAAGAAGGCGCTGGTTGACCTGTTTGAAACATCTCTGGCCGTCTCCGGCGCGGCCATTGTCCGGCGCGGCGCGGGCTATCAAATTGTCCCCTCCACAGATGCCCTCGCTTCGACCCCCGCTGTTTCCATCCCGGCTGTCTCGCCGCCTGCGCCAGGCATGAACGTGCAGGTTATTGAATTGACCTATATCGCAGCGGCGGAAATGAAGACCATTCTTGAGCCGATTTCGCGGCAAGGCTCAATTATCAGGTCTGATCCCACACGGAACCAACTTGTGATTTCCGGAAATGCACAAGACCTCAAAGCGATGCGTGATGCGATTTCGGTTTTTGATGTTGACTGGATGCGCGGTCGCTCGGTGGCGCTGCACCCGCTGAAGAACTCAAAGCCGTCTGCGGTGGCAAGCGAGTTGGATCAGGTGTTCGGCACAACGGGCGAAAACAACGGCATCATCCGCTTCATCCCCAACGAGCGGCTCAACTCCGTCCTTGTGATCTCGTCCCGGCCCGCCTATCTGCGCCGCGCTGACGCGTGGATCCGCAAACTCGACCAGACGGCCAACACCAATGATGAGCAGCTGTTTGTCTATCAAATCCAGAACCGCCCTGCCAAAGAGCTTGCCGCAGTCCTTCAATCTGTACTCTCGCGCGGAACTGCACAGACAGATATTGCCTTGACGCAAGCCAATCCGGTAGCACCCGATCTCACAGCAACAACCCTGGAAAGCCGCGAAGGGCAGCCCGAACTTCAGCCAGCAGCATTCCAGCCTGCCGCCTATTCACCATCCGACGTCAAAAAAGGCCCGTCAGTCGTTGCAGACATTGAAAACAATGCGCTGCTGATTTCTACCACTGCGCGGGAATACAAGCGGATCGAGCAAATCGTCCGGCAGCTCGACATGATGCCGACACAGGTGATGATCGAAGCCGTGATCGCTGAAGTCAGGCTGAGCGACGAGCTGAAATTCGGTATCCGCTGGGCCGTTGAAAGCGGCAAGTTCCGTTTCAATCTTTCAGACGTCGCGTCCGGATTTGCCGGTGCCAGCCTTCCGGGTGCCGCTTGGTCATTTGTCTCAAGTGATTTGCAGGTTACGCTCAATGCGCTCGCTTCGATAACAGACGTGAATATTGTCTCTTCGCCGAACATCATGGCGCTGAACAACCAGAAGGCCTCACTCCAGGTTGGTGATCAGGTGCCGATCGTGACACAGCAGGCAACCGGCGTTGCAAGCGCAAGCGCACCAGTCGTGAATTCCGTAACCCTCAAGGACACCGGCATAATCCTTACAGTTACGCCGCGCGTAAATGCTTCCGGTCGTGTGCTTCTTGACATCGATCAGGAAGTTTCAAGCGTTGTAAAAACAACCACGTCGGGGATTGATTCACCAACAATTCAACAGCGCAAGCTCGCGACAAAAGTCATCGTCAACGACGGCGAGAGCATTGCGCTTGGCGGTCTGATTCAGGAACGAAACACGCTGGATCGAGGGCAGGTTCCGATTGTCGGTGACGTTCCTTTCTTCGGGAACCTGTTCAAGAATAAAACAGACACAATCGCGCGAACGGAATTGATCATTTTCATCCGCCCACACGTTGTTCGAAACATCAACGAAGCCCGCGACGTGACTGAAGAGTTCCGTCAGAAATTGAACTTCAATACCGCGCTGACGGTCCGGCGCAAAGGCGACACGCAGCTGCAGCGAGACCTGAACCGGCTGAAATACTGACATGTTGATTGACGCCAGCTACACCGCATTTCTAGCAACGGCAGTGGCGGCGGTCGCAATACACGATCTCAGATACATGAGAGTGCCGGACCAATTGTCGATCGCGATTGCAATTGCTGGAGCCTCCTACTGGGCGCTGACCAATTCGGCGCTTGTTGGTCCTCAATTGTATACCGGCGCAATATTCGGGGGTGCGATCTGGTTGCTGCGCGAATCCCACCGGCGCATTACCGGCAGAGTCGGCCTTGGCCTGGGCGATGTCAAATTGTGCGCGGCTGG
>JANMQE010000670.1:0-2375 GCA_031370195.1 Phyllobacteriaceae bacterium | reverse complement strand
ACGACAATCTCATAAAGTGAATGGGCACCGAACGGATACGCATCATCTCCGGAGATCATTACGCATTCGTCCGTGATCTGAAACCAAATCGAGTACTTCAACAGTTTACCGGAGAAGTCAAAAGTCAATACTTCATGCCCTGGCTGCGCTTCGCACAGGCATGCCTTTTCACAACCAAAAAACCGTTGTATGTCCTCGTCTCGCCATTTGAGAGTCATTTGATCGTAAACTTTCCCGCCCAAGAACTATGCACTCAGTTTGCTGAATCACTTTGACCGACAATGTAGTACATCCAAATGCCGAGCATCATACCAACAACGCTTGAAAGGGTAACCACAATGATCAAAAGGCGAAGATGCTTCCAAAAAAGTTTTTGGTACTCGAAATTAGAAATGAACTGTTCTGAATGGTCCGTGTTTGCTGAAACAGTTTTCAAGCCGAGCCAGCAACCAACTACGCCTCCGACCGCTCCTGCTATAGCAAACACAATTCGAGATGATTCAGGAAACAAAACGAGGCTTGATGCTGTCGCAAGCGATCCAGCGAGCGTTAAAGCACAAATTTTTGACCAGTAGAGAATCAAATGGGGGCCTTTTTGGTGGAGTTAGGCAAAGCCAATGCGGAAAAGTCTATTCCATCTATCCAACGCACCGCAAGCAGCTAGTTCAGTATCCGAAGTAGTTTCGAGACAAACTGTGGAGGGGACGGAGCTAGGCAGCCAGCGCCAACGTCCACGGAGGGAATGGACCAACTTGTGGAAGTTGCTACATTCCGGCTACGGCTATGTCCACATTGTGGTTGGGAAACTGTGGCTAGGGAAGAGGTTGATTGCGACTTTTTCTATCATGCAAGCGTAGTCGAATCGCCTGGATGCCAACTTGTGGGCGCTTTCTTTCGATGGCTACGGCAATTCATTTGGAAAGGACTGCAGATGTCGAATTTCGACTACGTTCAGACAACAGCAATCTCGCCACTGCTGGTTTTTTCCAAACGGATCTCCCGCTTACGCAAACGATAGTGTAGATGCAGGCACTGAAAACCCCAAAGCGACATCGTGTGGTCGGCCCGCACAATCCCTGGCTCGGCCCCGAAAACATGGATGCGTTCTCGAAAGCTCCGTAGATAGCGAGCTGTGACGCGACCATCCGGGCGATGGACTGTGAAATAAAAGCCCGGATCGCCGAATCGACGCCCCTCGGACGTCAGTACAAGAGACCCATCTGGCTGAGCATGCGGACGAAGGATTACAATAGCGTTTCCATTTGGTAGCGGAAACACGGTTTTGACGCATGGGCCGGATGCCCCTGGCGGTTTTGCGAGCGAGTAACTGCCGACGTAGATGATCCGTCCGGTCTTGATCAAGGTTCGTATCCAAGCATTCGCTATCAACTCCCCGCTGACTTAATCCGTGACCTGCACAACTTCGCTGGACATTCCCCAACTTGTGTCCAGTGATGAAAGGGGCAAGTTTAGTTGCTCCAAGCGGCGGCTAAAAAGGGATGCAACAAGAAAGCCAAACGGCTTGAATAGTCCGCTCCACTCCGACCATACATCCATATCGTAATCGGCTGCTCGCTCATAAAAGGTTGCGACTGCCGGTTGAATTGTTTTCGAATCGAAACCAGGACTTGCAAGGCCGTCGAAGGATGCGAGCAAGCCTTTTCCTGTTTTGCAACGAGTGACGATCCATTGCTTATCTGATGCCCACTTGTCGAAGAAATCGACACCAATACCTCGGGTGGAACCTATCGGACCGGATAACCAGGGGTTTTGCGCCAGATCGACATTTCGGCCAGTGGCTTGCACCCATTTTTGAGTGGACCAGTCGACTAAGTTGCCCTTCTGGTCCCCAAGCCACATCAATGTTCGCACTCCGCTTTGCTTAGTTTACAAATAAAAACCTCTTCATGCAGCTTCGAACGAATCAAAGCGATCAATACTCCAAGCCCATACGCTTCCTCGCTGCCTCGCTGCCCGCGTACTCCAATCTAACCGATTCTGCAGGCCGCAGCGCAACCATTTACGACGATCACTCCGCCACAATTGCATTTTTGACAGACCAGTTTTCAATGGGTATGAAATATCCCTTGGTTCCCTCGTCCGGCAAGTCCAATTCTATTACTAGCTCTAGCTCGATGGAATTCTCGTGCAGCTCACCAATGTGCACACCGACCCGCTCACGCATGACCTTTGCAACGTCAAAGTAGCTCGCGAATTAATTCAGGCGACCGACGGCGAATGGACATGTCCAGATCATCTAGCGTGAACCCGAAACATGGACAGATCGGTGCAGCCATGCACTTTGGATAGACTGGATGCAGCAGTTCATTGACGAGAACAAATCGTTCCAAAAAGTCAAAGTACGCGGTATCGCA
>JANMQE010000652.1:0-3175 GCA_031370195.1 Phyllobacteriaceae bacterium | reverse complement strand
ATGCACGAAGGCAAGTCGATCCGCTCTGTTGTGACTTTCTGATTGTTGCAGATGGAGACAGTAGCGGGCGGCAAGTCCAATCTTCGCGGCATTCTTTACATGCTGATCGGCGCGGGCAGCTTTGTGCTCAATGACAGCATGATGAAACTGGTGATGGAGAATGCGCCGCCCTATCAGACACTGTGCATGCGCGGTGTTTTCGCACTGTTGTGGGCCCTGCCGCTATTGACGGCGCTTGGGCATTGGCAGGACCTGCCCAAGGCGCTGAACGGGTTTGTTTTTGCGCGAGGCTTGCTCGAAGTCATTGCAATCATGACATTTATTCTGGCATTGGCAAACGCGCCGATCGGCCACGTCACGGCGATATTCCAGATATTGCCGATGCTGATACTGGTTGGCATGGCGGTGTTCCATCGCGAGAAAATCGACGGTTTGCGCTGGGCGCTTGTGCTGGCAGGATTTGCCGGTGCACTGCTCGTTGCGCAGCCGGGCTTCGGGTCAACGTCGCCGTTTGCATTGCTGGCGTTTGCGACGGCATTCTTTGCGGCACTGCGTGATCTTGTCGGGCGGCGCATACCGGCGGCGACGCCTGTGCTGGTCTCGACATTTGTCACCAACGGTTTGGTGCTTATCGGAGCGGCAATTGCCGGGCTGTCGTTTGAAAACTGGGTCGCGCTGTCAACCGGCCAATATCTCTTGCTTCTCGGAACAGGACTGTTGGTCACCATCGGTCACATGTTTACCTTCCTTGCATTCAAGCATGCGCAGGCCCAAGCGGTCGCGCCGTTCTACTATTCCTTCATGGTCTGGGCGGTGTTTCTGGGGTTTGTGATATTTGACGATGTCCCAAACAGTCTGGCCATCTTCGGCATGCTGCTGATTTTGGCGAGCGGTCTTGCCGTGATATTTCTTGAAGGCAAGTCAAATGTCATCAAGATTGCGGACCCACAGCCCTGACTGCCAGTTTCATCGCAAGACCTGTGAATTGTCCCGCGGGTTCTTGACAGTGCCATTGCGCTGGCCTCCCACTGAAACATGCATCTTTGTTCAATTGCGACTCAGGGGTTTCAAAATGGGTGCCATTAACGCAGCCACACGAACAGTCGGCCTTTTTTTGGCGCTGATTGTATTTTCGTCCTGCACAACCACGGAACTCGGCGAAGGCGTGAAGTCGGACAAAACCCCCGCGCCAAAGGCCGCGAAAAACGAGATGGATATTGCGCCGATGAATGAAACCGACACTGTGACGGCGCTGTTGCAACCCGTTGCGAAACTCAAGCCTGACACACTGGAAGCCGCACAACATGACAGAAAGGCTTCGAAGATTCCGTACATCGGCGCTTGGGCGGCAGATGATGAAGGGTGTGGAAAGATCGACGAGGACGCGTATCAAAGCTTCGCTGTCATCACGCCCAAAAGCATCCGGCAGTTTCAAGACAATTGCGCGATCAATGCAACGCCACCGGACGACAACCCGACCTCGGTTCAAGCAGCATGCAAGGCTGATGCCGCAGCAGACTCAAGAAGCATAACGCTGTTCATAACGGCAATCGGCAGTTTGCAAATCGTCAACAAACCGGGCGCAATACCGGTCGAATATGTTCGTTGCCAACTGCCGAAGTAACGCCGCGCAGGGGCTTGCGTTGAGTTTTAGTCTTGCCGCTCCCAGCGCGGGCGGCGCATCTCGAACACCGGACCGGCTATGGCATAGTCGAGATATCCCAGACGTGAGACCAGCCCGGCTTTTTCGTAATCGAAACGGCCACTTGTCAGCATGTCTTCGTCGATGTGGATTCCAACAACCTCGCCAATGACGAGTTGAATTCCAGACGCCAAACCAGAACTGAGTTTCGGCTCGATGATCTCGGTCACCCTGCATTCCAATGCAGCGGCGATGCCTCTGACGCGCGGGACTGAAACAAGGCTGGATGCTTCCGGCTTCAGCCCCGCAAACTGGAACTCGCTTGTTCCGCGCGGCGCATCCACAGACGTGTTGACCATCGCCTCTGTGAATTTTTGTGTGACGATATTGACGACAAACTCACCGCTTTCGGCGGCGAAACTCATTGAATCCTTTTTGCCATCCGATGCGAAGGCAACCAGCCACGGATTGTCACTGAGCGCGTTGAAATAAGAGTAAGGCGCAAGGTTCAGTCTGCCGTCCTTGGCGCGGGTCGAAATCCAACCGATGGGACGCGGTGCCACCAGCGCCTTGAACGGATCATGCGGCAGACCATGATTGCGCTTGGCGGGTTCGTAGAACATCTATCAGCCCTGCCAAGGACCGGAATATGCGCTCATGACTTTCGACGGCTCCGGACGGGGACGATCCGGAACAGGCACGTCCACAGTACCGATGTGCACGAAGCCGATGGCGCGCTCAGCGGGCGCGAGCCCAAGGAACGCGCGGCTTGGCGCATCGTCTGCGTACCAGTTTGAAACCCAGTTGGCATTGTAGCCGTAGGCGTGGGCGGCCAGCACAAGAGCAAATGCGGCATTGCTGGCAGACAGGAATTTTTCCCAGTCCGGAATGCGCGGATGCTCGCGCGGCACTGACACGACACCGACAACCAGCGGCGCGCGCGCAAACCGCGCCTTCTCCTGCTCCATGCGTTGCGGCGTCAACCCACCCTCGATCTCCCCTGCCCGCTTGGCAAAGAACGCACCTATAGTGTGGCGCACATCACCGCGGTAGACGATGAAACGCCACGGTTCCAGGAGCCCGTGGTCAGGCACGCGGCTGGCTATCCGGATCATGCCTTCCAGTTCCAAGTCGCTTGGCGCAGGCTCATGAATGACTGATATCGGCGCGGACTTGCGGGTCAGAAGAAAATCAATGGCGGATTGGTTCAAGATTACGATTCCCGATTGCAGCACTGCGCCACATATGGGAAACCGCAGAAGAAATGTCAGGTTAATTCTGTATCTCCTGCCATGAATTTGCCGCGTGCCGGGAGTTGAACTGCGCGATGAACATGCGCTTCCAGAGCAGGCCGGTGTTTTCCGTGCTCGTTGCCTTCGGCTTGCTAAGCGCTGGCAGCGCGGCGGCGCAGCAGACACTCAAGCTTCCGAAACTGGTTTTGCCTGGTGTCAACAGCTTTGCCCCGGCAACGCCAGACGCGACTGCCGTACCGACAAGCATGCGCGAACTGACGCTCGCGGCAAAATTGTCTGA
>JANMQE010000637.1:0-2087 GCA_031370195.1 Phyllobacteriaceae bacterium | reverse complement strand
TGAACTTTCCGGACGGACTCTAAGCCCGAAGCCTCATCCGTCGCTTCGGACTCGTATGCCTCGTCATAGGACCATTTCTGCTCTTTGCTGCCAATCCAGCCGGTGAATTCATCCGGCTTCTATCCGAACAAAACTGACTGATCCACAAACTCAGTGTCGGCAACGCGCTTGACCGACGCCGCCCGTGTGTCTTTCACGTTTTGCAGCACAGGCACTGACGCAAACTTGGCTGTCCCTTCCATTGCCGAGCGTGACAAGCATGACAGAAATTCGTCCGTGCCCATATTGGGCAGAAAACTGTCTGCGCTAATCGCCTGTCCGACAACCCGGGCCGCTAAACCACTGTTTGTGCGATTGACGTGGCAAGACAGAACATGGCGCAACAACGAACATGCCGTCTTTTGCAAAGTGTCCCGCTCAATATTAAGCGTTCCATCGCCCTTGATTAGGCCCGCGATCAGCAGCGCCATCGTGGATGCGCTGTGATAATTGTTCGGCGGTGCGCTGGTCACACTGACATTTTGACTTGCGAACGAAATCAAGGTCAGCGCCAGCAGTGCGTCATCCTCATTCGGCGCGCGCGCAAGAGCATCATGCAAAGCATCGGTGCGCAGGTCGCCGATGATCTCATGGTCCTTCACGGTCACATCAGGCCGCGCACGGCTCGGCGCGGCAATGGTATCTCCATTGACCGTGATCTTTGCCGACCTTGCTTCAGGAAGCCAAAAGGCGAGGGATTTCATCTCGCCTGTCCGCTCATCGAGATACAGGCCCGTGTGATGGCTTGGATCGGGATTTCCATAGGCGCGCTCAGCCTTGGGCGGCAGTTTTGGCTGACCTCATTGGTCGCAGTCGATCAACACTTCACGTTCGGGCAAATTGTTCGCCAACCATTTCCGCTGCGCCCCGAAAAACGTCTCATCCTCATCGGCGGGTGCGAACAGGTCGTCCTGCCAGACAATGCCACAGGCGGTCGCCAGATCATCGCCGAAGCTGGCGTGCTTGGCTTCCATGCGCTGTTTCGACAGCGCGCGCGCCACTTCATGGCATAAAACCTGCGGCGACGCCTTCTTTGGTTTGAAGCGCTTCCAGACATCCGCCTGTTCGACTTGCGCTGCCGCAGCGATGGTGCGCAATTGAGCTTCACTGGGCATGTCCCCCTTGGCCATCTGATCGAGCATGGCGGGAAGGACATTGGCGAGCAACCAAAGCTTCTTCACCTGCCGCACTTGGCTGGCCAGCGCCATGGCAATGGACTCTTCCGTCCAGCCAAGCGCCGCCAGTCTCTCAATCGCCCGCCATTGATCCACCGGGTTGAGCGGCTCGCGGATGATGTTTTCGGCAAAAGCGCTCATGCCGTGATCAGCTTCGGCCTTGCTGGTCACAATGACCTCCATCTGCTCATGTCCGGCGGCAATCGCCTGCGCCACACGCCGGTGCCCGAAATTGATGACAAAGCCGCTGCCGCCATCGGGTGCCGGATAATCAACAGGCGGCTGGACAATGCCGACAGCCGTGATCGACGCCAGCAGCAGCGCGTCGGATTGCGGATTGCTCTTTGCGCGGCGCAGCCTGTCAGGATTTTCCTGTAGCGAACGCGGATCTATCAGTTGAAATTCCATGGTCTTTCTCCTTCATTGGGTTAGGATGCCCTCGTTCAGGCATCTGTTTTCTCCCCGAAGACCCACCCGGAAAGCGCGGACCGTTCATCCGGCGCAATTGCCGGCAAGCATCCCTGCCTGGCGCGCAAGCGGGGCTGCTCGAGCAAGCCCTGCGAGGCAAGCCGGGCCGGGATCGCGAAGACGGCGATTGAGGGCAACCAGCGCCGGATGAAACGGCCGTGCGAACGGGTTTCTGTCCCCTTTTTCATTTTTTGGTTCTGAGATTCTGCTTGTCCGCCACTCTTTAAAGGTCAGGTGAGAGGAGATTGCCGCTCGGCGGGAAATTGGGATTGGTTGGCCTGTGAGCCAGCCTTCAAAACGATTGAGTTGTGGCCCGTCGCGCATTATCGGCTCACGCAAGGCGTAGCCGATAGGAGCTTCCATATGTTGCAAGATCCATGCAATTGGCATTCTCTGGTGGTGCCG